>JADHXE010000263.1 GCA_016783125.1 Anaerolineales bacterium | reverse complement strand
AGATGGATTTTTAGCATCCCAATGTGTCCAGATCGTACCCGAAGAGATCGCCTTGATGGCTGAACGTGGTGTCGGCATGACCCATATGCCGCTCTCGAACTGCGAAGTCGGTGGGGGCATCGCGCCGGTACCCGAACTGGTGGAAGCCGGTGTCACCGTTGGCCTGGGCAGCGATGGCTATATCGATGATTTCTTCGAAGTCATGCGCGGCGCGTTTTTGATCCACAAAGCCAATCACCAAAATCCGCAGGTGATGCCCGCTCATCTGGTATGGTACCTGGCAACCGAGGGCGGCGCTAAAGCCCTCAACTTCGAAAAAGTTGGGCGCATCGAAACCGGCTGGCAAGCCGACCTGGCACTCATCAACGCCGATTTACCCACACCAGTGGAAGCACACAACCTGTTTGAGCAATTGCTGCTTTACCGTAATACTGAGCATGTCAGCGGTGTGCTGGTCGCTGGTGAGATAAAAGTAAGAAACGGCGAAGTTATTAACGCCGATTGGAACGAACTCCACTCTCACACGCGCGAAGCGGCGGCGAGATTGTGGAGTGAGGCAAAATAAGTAGACAAATTTAGGGTATACAATGACACAAAAAGATATCAATGAGTACTCCAAAAACCAACTAGCCCGCTTCTTCCGCCAGATGACACTGGTGCGGGAATTTGAATTGCGGGCCATCGAGGAGCGCCGCGGCGGGTTGATCCCCGGCTTTATCCACTCCTGCGTGGGACAAGAGGCCACCGCGGTCGGCGCGGGTGAAGCCCTGAGCAAGGATGATGTCATCACCAGTACTCACCGCGGGCATGGACATCTACTTGGTAAAGGCGGCGACCCCAAATATATGATGGCCGAATTAGCTGCTCGTTCTCCTGGGTATTGTTTAGGGCGCGGCGGTTCACTGCACATTTCCGATTTTGACATCGGTATTTTAGGTGCGAATGGCATTGTTGGGGGCGGGTTTCCGGCGGCAGTGGGGGCTGCACTGGCCTTCCAGATGCGTAAGGAAGAACGCGTCTCGCTGACCTTCTTCGGCGATGGGGCCATCAACCAGGGGACTTTCCACGAATCGGCCAACCTAGCCGGGTTATGGAAACTGCCAGTGATCTTCTTCTGCGAGAACAATCTCTACGGCGAAGGGACACCCCAACACAAGCAAGCCCCCATCCGAGATCTGGCGCAGCGGGCCGAGGGTTATGGCTTCCCCGGTGTAATCGTTGACGGAAATGATGTTATCGCAGTCTATGACGCCACGGTGGTTGCTCGGGAGCGCGCCCTATCAGGTGAAGGTCCGACGCTGATCGAGGCCAAAACCTATCGCCATCGCGGGCATTATGAAGGCGATCCCATGATTTACCGGCCTGATGGAGAGTTGGAAGAATGGCAAAAACGCGATCCCATCCCCGCCTTCCGCAAAAGACTGATCGAATCGGAGATCATCAGTGAAGGTGAACTGGAAGAGCTAATGGGCAGCGTACAGGAGCAGCTCGACGAAGCTGTGGGATTTGCTGCCAACGCGCCCATCCCCGTCGCCGAAGAAGCTCTTCAGGGTGTTTATGCAGATACCCATGATGGATTGGTGTTTTAGGAAACTACTATGCGCGAAATAACTTATTCAGAAGCAATTCGAGAAGCGATGGCCGAAGAGATGCGCCAGAATTCAGACGTATTCTTGATCGGCGAAGATGTAGGTACATTTGGTGGCGTATGGGGTGTTTCCAACGGTATGCTGGACGAGTTCGGTGAGGAGCGTATTCGAGATACACCTATCACCGAAGCTGCCATTGTAGGAGCCGGGCTGGGCGCGGCCATGATGGGAATGCGCCCCATCGTGGAGATTATGTTTGGTGATTTTTTGATGTGCGCAGGCGATCAGATTCTCAACCAGGTGGCCAAAGCTCGCTTTATGAGCGGTGGTAAAGCCAACGTGCCGCTGACCATACGAGTAACCACCGGCGCACCCGGATCTGCAGCAGCCCAGCACTCCCAAAGCCCTGAATCTTGGTTCATGAATGTACCAGGAATCAAAATTGTGGCCCCCTCGACTCCCGCGGATGCCAAGGGCCTACTCAAAACTGCTCTGCGAGGCAATGACCCTGTGTTGTATTTCGAACACAAGATGCTCTACGGTGATTCTGGTGAAGTTCCCGAAGACCCAGATTTCATGATCCCCTTCGGGAAAGCTAACATCCTGCGAGAAGGCAACGACGTCACCGTGATTGGGATCAACATGATGGCTAAGAAAGCCATCCAAGCGGCTGACCAACTTCAAACGGAAGGTATCAGCGTCGAGGTCATTGATCCCCGAACCCTGGTTCCGCTGGATAAAGAGACCATCATCCAATCTGTCGCAAAGACCAGCCGTGTCGTAGTTGCTTATGAAGGGCACAAGCGTGCTGGTGCGGGAGCCGAAATCGCCGCTATGCTTGCCGAAGAAGCCGTTGAATACCTGGATGGCCCCGTCATGCGTGTTGCCGCCAAAAACGTCCCCTTGCCTTACAGCCCCGTATTAGAAAACTACGTACTTCCCGATACGGGTGACATAGTAAGTGCTGTGAAATCTTTTTGGAACCCAACATGATCTACACCGGCTACCTCGACTTTTGGTTTACCGATCTGCCCATTGTTCAGAGAATTGAGAAATTTTTCGAGCTGGGCATCACCCGTTACGACGTGTGGTGCTGGCGCATGGCCCCCATGGAAGAAATATACACCGAATGCCAGCGATTAGGCGCCCGCATCAACTCAACCTTTGACGAGGCTATGGGTTCCCTGGCAGACCCCGGCGATAACGAACTGACCCTACGCTCCTGGGCCGAAAGCCTGGAAATGGCGACCAAATTCGGTATTGACCATCTTTTCATTTTCTCCAACCAGATCGACATCGTCGATGGGGCAGAATGGACAAGGCGGCTCTCGGCTAATTTCACCGAAGCCGAACAGTATGCCAACCTACTCGATCAGACCGAAAAGATCATGAAGTTAGTTGAGCAGACCAATGTTGAAGTCTGGGTAGAGGGCTTGAACGAATATCACATTCAGGGCGGCGTGCTGGTACACGACCACGAACTAGCCGCCGACTGGATCGGCCGAATCGATCATCCCCAATTCCGCCTGGCTTTTGATTGCTACCACCAGCAGCGCGGCTCCGGCAACCTGATTCAGGGCCTGGAAGATTATTGGGGGTTGTATCCCACCGTCCACGTTGGTGACTGCCCCACTCGCCAAGAACCCGGTACCGGGGAGATTAATTTCGTCAATATTAAACGCAAGTTGGATGATCTCGGCTTTGATGGCTTTATCGGCATGGAGTTTCAACCATCAGATAACGAAGCCACCGCCTTCGAGCGTGTCAAACAAATTTTTGGTGACTGAAATCACATGACAAACAAACAACCTTACCAAGTCGTGATGCCCAAACTGGGCTTAATTATGACCGATGCCAATTTGCTCGAATGGTTCAAATCCGACGGTGAACGGGTTGAAAAAGGCGATACGCTTTTCTCCTTCGAGAGTGACAAATCGGTGGTCGAGATCGAAGCCCCCGCTAGCGGGATCGTGCAAACCCTGGTCGAAGTAGGTGCTACCGTCGAGGTGGCAATCCCGATCGCGATGATCTTCCCCGAAGGGGCTGAAATCACAGCTCCTATAAGTATGCCTGCCCCCAAACAGGATGGTCAGGCCCCAAGCTCAGGGGTGGCTGCACACCCCAAAGCCGAATCCCACCCCCAGGGATTGCGCGCAACCCCCAAAGCCAGAAAAACCGCCCGTGCCCGAGGGATCAATCTCTCGACTGTGTCGGGCACAGGCCCGCGCGGTATGATCGTCACCGCTGATTTAGATTCTACAGCAGTGTCTGAACCCCTGGTGTCCATCAAATCTACCCCCGTGGCCCGAAAAATGGCCGCCGACTGCGGCATTGACTTATACACCGTCACCGGCAGCGGCAAGGGCGGTCGCATCACCCGTGACGATGTCTCTGCTGCAATCGCTGTGCAGCTAAAAAGTGCGCCCCCCGCACAGCGCGCCGCGCACCCCTTACCCGGCCTGCGCGGTCTGATTGCCGAACGTCTCTCCATAAGTTGGAACGAACGCCCACAGGTTACTTTGCACAGCGATGTGGATGCCACTCAACTGGTTGCCGTTCGAGATCGCAATCTCACCCCTGATGGGCAAAAGGTTTCCTTCAATGCCTATTTCACTGCTGCTGCAGCTCGCGCCTTGGCTGAGTTTCCCGCGGTCAATTCACAACTTACCGAGAACGGTTTGGCTCGCTTTGACAAAATCAACATCGGCTTAGCCATCGACACCGAGCGCGGTCTGGTCGTTCCCGTCTTGAAAGATACCGGAGAATTGTCCCTATTGGAGATCGAAGCTGGCCTCACCGACTTGGTCGACCGTGCCCTGTCTAACAAGACCCTGCCGGAAGATTTCTCCGGCGGTACTTTCACCATCACCAATCTAGGTGCTTTCGGTGTAGATTCTTTCACGCCTATCATCAATCCACCCGAAGCCACCATCCTGGGCTTGGGACGTATCAATCCTAAGCCAGTGGTCGTCGATGATGTGATCGGTATCCGGCAAATGATCACCCTGAGTTTATCCTTCGACCACCGGCTGATCGACGGTGCTCCGGCTGCCCGCTTCTTGCAGCGCATTTGCCAATTTATCGAAGACCCTGAAACGTTAATATAGCAGCTGAGTGCACAGAGATCGCAGAGCAAACAAATAAACTCTGCACTCTCTGTATTCTTTGCAGTTTATATCAAACTTAGAGAACATCTCAAATATATATTTTGGAGGAATAAATAATGAATACTACTGGTTTCAAAGGCAGAGATTACCTGGCGGAAACTGATTTCACCCCCCAGGAGATCAGACGCATCTTAGAAGTAGCTGAGGAACTCAAGTTACAAAACGATATGGGCACTTATCACGACGATAAGCTGCGCGCTAAGACCTTGTTCATGATATTCTACAACCAGTCTTTGCGCACCCGCAACTCCTTCGAGTGCGGAATGACCCAACTTGGCGGCCACGCTCACTTCCTTGATCCGAGCAAAATCTACACCCCCGCGCTGGAAGGCAAAGAAGTGGCTTACAGCACCGAGCGCGTTTCCGATGTGGCCCGTGTCCTCGACCGCATGGGACACGCTGTCGCCATTCGCTGCTACGGTGACCCGGTCGATTGGGAATACGGTGGCGCGCACGCTCTGTTGCGCGAATTTGCCCGCTGGTCCGACATCCCAATCATCAACATGGAATGCGACATTTACCATCCCTGCCAGGGTCTGGCCGATATGCTGACTGTCAAAGAGAACTTCGGCGATTTCAAAGGTGTCAATTTCACCATGAGTTGGGCCTATTCCCCCAGCGTCCACAAACCGCGGGCGGTGCCGCAATCTGCGATTTTGTACGCCACCATGATGGGTATGAACGTCACCCTGGCGCATCCTAAAGGCATGGAACTCGACCCCAAGATCATCTCCCAATGCGAATCCTACGCCGAGAACGAAGGCGGTTCCTTCCGCATCACCAACGATTTCGAAGATGGTTTCAAAGGCGCCGACGTGGTATACCCCAAAGCCTGGTGCCCGACCGTCTTCTTCAAACCCCCCGTTGGCAACGATTCCGAGGAGGAAGCCCAGGCCATCGTCGATCAACACAAAGATTGGAAGACCACCTCCGAACATATGGAGATGTGCAACCAGAATGCTCTCTATCTGCACTGTCTGCCCGCTGACCGCGGTCATGAGGTCAACAATGATGTTATGGACAAGACCGAAGGCCCCGGCTGGCGTTCAGCTATCTTCGATGAAGCCGAGAACCGCCTGCACGCGCAGAAGGCAATCATGAGTCTGATAATGTAAAAGGTAATTTGGACACGGATTTCACGGCTGAACACAGATTTAAAAAATCCGTAGAATCCGTGTTGATCCGTGTCCTATTTTCACTTTATGCAAATAGAAAATTCTGTAGTTATAATTACTGGCGCCGCGATGCGAGTAGGGCGCACAATTGCCCTGGAGCTTGCCAAAAAAGGCGCAATTATCGTGTTTAGCTATTATTTGGATGATGAACCCTGGCAAGCGACGATGGCAGAGATCAAGGCACTTGGCAGTGAATGCCTTGCCATTCAAACCGAAATTCGCAGCGCAGCCAATGTAAAGAACCTTGTCGAGCAAACCATCGAGCGCTTCGGCCGCGTGGATGTTTTGATCAACAATGCATCGGTTTGGCTCAAATCCCCGGTTTTGGAGATCACCGAAGATGAGTGGGATTTATCAATAGATGTCAACCTGAAAGGCCCCTTTTTAACATCACAGGCTGTCGCCTCTCACATGTTAGCACAAGGTCAGGGACTGATCGTCAATATCACAGATTTGTCTGCTTTCCAAACCTGGCCGGGATACGCCCACCACGCTGCCAGCAAAGCGGGATTAGTAGCCCTGACCAAATCCCTGGCAGTGGAGTTGGCACCCAATATCAGAGTAAATGCTATCGCCCCTGGAACTGTTCTTCTTCCGGAGAATGCCACATCCGAAAAAATCCAATGGGCTGAGG
>JADHXE010000262.1 GCA_016783125.1 Anaerolineales bacterium | reverse complement strand
AATGGATACGAAAATGCAAAGATTCAGATCCATCTGATGAGAATCGACAAAAGGTGTTAAATTTCGTATGGAATCAAGTATTGCAGGTATACAACAGAGCATTAGCGGATCAGCATATGTGTGTTGCCATGGATTGGGGTGAAGCTCAAATCTCGTCGAGTGAAAAGCAAGAGATTGTTGAAGGGCTTTCATCAAAGACGATTTCCGCAATAGCTGAAATCTCCTGGACAGGATTTTGGGATGAATTGAGTAGAGGAAACCTTTCAAAGCCCTGGAAAGAATGGAGAGATATTGTTTGTGAACCTGGTAAATATAAACGCACTAATGTTTTGAGAACTCTTGTTGCCTTAGTTCATGCCATACAAAAAACATATCCAACCTCAAGTCAGACAATAACTACTCTAGTAGGCGGGGGATCATCAGTAGTAAAATTCTCTGCGGATGGATTGTCGATTAGTGTTGACCCAATAAAACTTACTGTTGGAATTGTTCTAGGGATTAAATCATCCGTCTCTGGTTTTCGCGAAGGATTAAATTTGGTTAAACATGGGCTTGATATTTCAGGATTTAGAAAAGGCAAGAAAGACAAATAGGAAACAATATGAAGTATTACCAAATAATAAATTCTTTCCCGCAGTTATTTAGCAATGATGATAATGCACCATTGCAAATAATTACGGATCATGAACGCATCGCGTTATGGCAGGCTGAAGAAAAAAAACGTTTGGAAAGCAGAGGATTGCCTACATCGTGGGCTGATATTGGCATTATATTGGAAGACCCCTACATCATGATGGTTAGAGATTTAGTGCAATTTCCAGATGGCAATATACGAGGTTATATCAGATTGATAAACCGAGCTGATATAGAAGGAGGTCAAGGAGTTGCCGTGTTGCCTTATATGGGGGGAGAATTCTTGCTTTTACATCAATATCGCCATGCGACACGTTCGTGGCATCTTGAAATTCCTCGCGGATTTGGCGAACCTGGCGTTGACCCTATAAACCAAGCAATTGCCGAGATTTGGGAAGAGGTAAAAGGAGAATTAGACGAACTGACGGATTTGGGTGAACTGCATGCAAATTCGGGTATGGAAAGTTGCTCTACAAAAATATATTATGCGAAATTGCGTGCTGTTGGATCACCGGAGCAAAGCGAAGGAATACGCAATGTTGAGTGGGTAACCTTACCTGAACTGGAGAATTATATTGAGACAGGAACAATCACTGACAGCTTCTCTATTGCTGCTTATGTTCGTGCGAAGTTGAGGGGGATAATAACGTAAATACGAAAACCGCTGCACAACCCCGCTAGCACACGACCAGGGCTTTCGCCCTGGAGGGCCAGCGCCGCGAGCAAGCAGAGTAGTTTTGCGAACAAGGTTATGGGCAAAGTCGCCCTGGCGTGTGAAGCCCACGTTGAACTAAGCGCTTCGCGCAGGTTCCCCCAAATCGAGATTTCCAAAACTGAATAGGTTGGCCGAAATTAGGCTATATTTTTTGTACACAATCGCACACATGTACAGGAGGTATAGCCATGACGGTTTTAAGACAAAGAATGATCGAGGATATGCAGTTGCGCGGGTTGGCGATCCGCACGCAAGAGGCATACGTGCTGGTGGTAAGTCAACTGGCCAGGCACTATCAAAAATCACCGGATCAGGTTGATGAGGAGGAGTTGCGCCAGTACTTTCTCTACTTGATAAATGACAAAAAAGTATCACGGAGTTCACAGACGCTGGCATTGTGCGGGATCAAGTTCTTCTACGAGCACACGCTGAAGCAGAGCTGGCAAGCGCTTGATCTAATCCGCTCACCCAAGGAGAAGAAACTGCCGGTGGTGTTGAGCGTGGAAGAAGTGCAGCGCGCCCTGAGCTGCGTGAAGAAGCAGCAGTACCGGGTGTGCCTGAGCGTCATCTATGCTTGCGGCCTGCGCCTACAGGAGGGCATTCGCCTGCAGGTCAAAGAGATCGACAGCCAGCGCAGGGTGCTGCACATACGCCAGGCGAAAGGCGGCAAGGAACGCTGTATTCCACTGCCCGATGCCTGTCTGGAGATGCTGCGAGGGCACTGGAGTTCCCACCGCAACCCGGTATGGCTGTTTCCTGCTATGCGGGGGAATAGCGGAGTTGCTGGTGAAGCCAGCAAGCCGATGCACGAGTGCGGGGTGCAGCGTGCGCTGCGAGCCGCATTGAGGGAAAGCGGCATCCACAAGCCCGCCACGGTGCATACCCTCAGACATTCTTACGCTACCCACCTGCTAGAAGCCGGGGTGAACCTGCGCCTGATCCAGTGCTACCTGGGACATGCTTCCCCGACCACGACCGCCATCTACACCCATTTGACGTCCACCACCGAAGCCCGATCGCTGGAGACGATCAACAGGCTGGTGGCGGGATTATGGGCATAGAACTGGGCGACATCTTCCGTCGTTACGGGGATGCCTATCGCCAGAAATACAGTGCTGGCTTGCTGCCCAGCCACCGTCAGGCTATGCGTGCGATCGAACGCTGTCGCACGCCCGACCTGGGCGGGCAGGTGTACGGCTGTGCTAACTGCGACGAGGTGTACTACAGCTACCACTCGTGTCGCAACCGGCATTGTCCGAAATGTCAGCATGAGCAGACGGAAGAATGGCTGACTGTGCAGCGAGGGCTACTGCTGGCGGTACCGTATTTCCTGCTGACGTTTACACTGCCGGGGGAATTACGAAAACTGGCCCGAGAGAACCAGAAGTTGATCTACGGATTGCTGTTTCGAGCATCGGCGCGAGCGACCCAGAAACTGGCCCTGGATCCACGCTTTGTGGGTGGACAGATCGGGCTGGTGGGTGTATTGCACACCTGGACGCGCGCAATGTTCTATCATCCGCATGTGCATTACCTGGCGCCGGGAGGAGGGATGAGTGCAGACAGGAAAGCCTGGCTGCCAGCCCGGCGGAACTTCTATTTGCCGGTCAAAGCGCTATCCAGGTTGTTCCGGGCGGCGTTTCGTCGTGAACTGCAAAAAACAGAACTCTATGCCCAGGTACCGGAGAAAGTCTGGCGGGAGCCTTGGGTGGTACACTGCAAAGGTGTCGGTGACGGGCAAGCCGCGCTCAAGTACCTGTCGCCGTACATCCATCGCGTGGCGATCAGCAACCGGCGGGTGATCGCCTTTGATGATGGCGGCAGCATGGAGTCCTCCCAGGTCACCTTCCAGTATCGCACCTCCGACACCGGCCAGATCAAGACCTGTACCCTCTCCGCAGAACGCTTCATGCAGCGATTTCTCCAACATGTGCTGCCGCGGGGATTCGTCAAGATACGCTACTACGGCTTCTTTGGTGCGGGCGTCCGCGAGCGCCTGGTCTTCCTGCAGCAGCTCCTGGGGCCTGCAGGAGAGATCGAGCCATGCACGCAGACGGCAGTTGCACCAGTGCAGGAAATCCTGTGTCCCAAATGTGGAAAGCCCATGCGTCTTTTGCGCACCTTGGCTCCCGTCTTGTGCCGCTCGCCATGAAACCCATGATCTTCCCCCGCTGCATTCGACCGGATTGCCAGGGATCAGCCCGGCTGTCTGCTTCGCCGCGCCTTGGCTGTCAAATACCGGCCAATCTCGGCTTGCATTCAGGCAGTATTTTCTGTACAATGACATTGTCAATGGGCGAAATGTTGTTTTGTCTGGGTTTTCGACAGGACGAAAATGGCATCAATCCCCAAACGATATTTCAGTAGTATCGGGCGTGCGGCTTAGTTCAACTTGGGTTGATCCGGCGGCACCGTGCAGCCTTTCTGCCCGCTTTGTCCCCTTCCGCCGTATCAACCCTTAACCGTTGTGCAGCCGAAAATCGTAATCATGGCAAATTTGTTCTAAATTCAGAGTGTTTAGGGTAGAATAGTGGAAAGAGATATTACTGGAGAAACCTATGGTCTCAAATCTTCCACTTTTTGATAGTACAAAAGCCCCTGATATTAAAAACGACTTTAATCCTGACGCTAGTGTTGTTCTTTTCGAAGGGGATGTTAATGATTTATTGGCAGCTATTCCAGATAAATCGATAAAACTCATAATTACTTCGCCCCCATATAACTTAGGAAAAGAATACGAGAATCGTGTAGGTGTCGAAAAGTACCTGGATTTGCAATCTATAATCATTGAAAAGCTTTATCGCGTTCTAAGTGATGATGGCAGTATTTGTTGGCAGGTTGGGAATTTTGTTGAGGATGGTGAAGTTTACCCGCTAGATATTCTCTATTATCCGATTTTTAAATCTTTAGGTTTAAGTTTGCGCAATAGGGTTGTTTGGCGGTTTGGTCATGGGCTTCATGCTAGCAAGCGATTTTCAGGCAGGTATGAAACACTGCTTTGGTTTAGTAAAACTGATGATTACACCTTTAATCTTGATGATGTTCGCGTGCCCTCCAAATATCCAGGAAAAAGACACTATAAAGGCCCAAACAAAGGAAAATTATCGGGAAATCCTTTAGGAAAGAATCCGTCAGATGTTTGGGAAATATTAGCTGAAGATTGGGAGACATGCTGGTGGGATATTCCAAACGTCAAGTCCAATCACCCCGAAAAGACGGATCATCCATGTCAGTTCCCAATTGCATTGGTTGAGAGATGTGTGCTGGCATTAACAGATGAAAATGATTGGGTGTTTGATCCCTATGCAGGCGTGGGGTCATCTCTGATTGCATCAGTAATGCATAAGCGTAAAGCGTTGGGTAGCGAAAAAGAAAAGGAATATCTTGATATAGCACGTCAACGTTTAATCTCCTACTTTAATGGGACATTGCCGTACAGGCAATTAGGAAAGTCTGTTTATCAACCAACAGGGAAAGAGAAAATTAGCCAGATACCGGATGAATGGAAAGCCCAACAAAAAAGACTTTTAGAACAAGGAGCAGATTACAAGTGAACATCGCAGGAATCTATTCATTCAATGGCGGTAGAGAAATCATCGAAGCCAAGTATGGGGTGGAGTTGCGGGAAATTGAGCAAGCGGTTGTATCTGTGAATGGGGATTTGCATAGAACGAAGACCAGCAAAGAGAAGACCATGCCAGGGCGCAAATTATTCAGCCCGACTTCTTTTAACAAGGCATTCAAACGAGAATTTTTGGCCAGGGGTTGGGAAAGCTATAAAGTTGAGTGCGAGTATCCTACCGAATATTTCCTAACGGGATATGAGCCAGAAAAACCAGTCAGGGGAGCTTTTCGCGAAATGGATTTCATAAAAAATCGGGTTGGGGTTGAAGTCCAATTTGGGAAGTATGCTTTCATGGTCTACAACGTATGCGCCAAGATGACAATCTTTAACAAGATGGATGTTATTGATGTCGGCGTTGAGATAGTGCCAATCAAAGCTCTTGCAGATGAGATGTCAACGGGAGTTTCATACTTTGAGCAATTTGTTTGGGATTTAGAACATCGTGGCGTTTCGGATATTGATATTCCCGTATTGATTCTCGGCATTGTTGTTTGATATGAAAGGCTGCACAACCCCGGCTGCACAAAGACCGGGCTTTCGCCCGGAGGGTACGCAGCGCGATTTGCTAAATTTGGTTACGGTTCGCGACGCGTTAGGGGCAACCTCGCCCGGCTTGTGAGCCAACCGTTGGGCAGAACCACGATTGCAAGAAGATGAAGGATTATCGCATACAAAACGGAAAACTCAGCAGGCGGAAGAAAAAGGCACATTGAAAAGCACATCAAGATCAACTGATCGTTGAACTTGATGTGCTAGAAGAAAACGAAAGTTTACCGATGAAAAGGATCGGGGCAGCGGAGAAGCGCACTCGTATCCCTGGTAAGTGAAATCATGATAATTGTTGTAGTGAGCCGGGAAACGAGAGCGCCGGGAATGCGAGGGAATGGCGAAGGGCGCTGGTGGAAGAAGAGCAGGATATTTGAGTGATAAGCTCTATTTTATACGAGCAAGTGGCAAACTGTCATGAACAAAAGCGGTGGGTTCTGCCCAACCCCGGCTGTAACTGACCGGGGCTTTGCCCCGAGGGTAAGCGGCGCGATTTTCTGAGATTGGTTACGGGCAAAGAATGTTCAGGGGTAAAGTCGCCCCGGCAGCTAAGCCACTCGTTAGATGCTTTTAAAAAATACTTGACAGCAAACGGTGATTGATCCATAATGGATACAATATAGAACCATTATGGAGGTATCCATGACCACATATACTGTAAAGAATATCCCTGCAAATATCTACGAAAAATTGAAAAGATCTGCTGAACTAAATCGACGAAGTATCAATAGTGAGATCATCTTCTGCATCGAAAATACTGTTCAAAGTCAAGCCATTGATTCTGAGTTAGTTTTGAAGAGAGCGCGACAGCTTCGAAGAATAACGAATGATATTCCAATTACAGATGATGAACTGAAGATGGCCAAAGAAGATGGACGATTATGATCGTTGTAGATACAAACATTATCGCTTATTTGTATTTAGAAAGTGAACGATCATCACAAGCTGAAAGACTGTTAGAGAAAGATACGCAATGGTCGGCGCCACTTCTCTGGCGCAGTGAATTTCGTAACGTTCTTGCGCTTTATATCCGAAAGAAAGAATTATCTTTGGAGG
>JADHXE010000261.1 GCA_016783125.1 Anaerolineales bacterium | reverse complement strand
CCCACCACCGCACCCCCAATTTCGGGCTTTCCTCGGAGTGTTAGCGACGAGCATTTAAGATGACTGATCAAAAACAACCAACCATCGCGGTTGCGATCCCTTGCTATAACGAAGCCATCACCATCGAACAGGTTGTGAATGATTTTCACTCGCAACTTCCAGATGCTGCTATTCACGTCTTTGATAATAACTCTACAGATGATAGCGCCCAAATTGCGCAGAATGCCGGGGCGATTGTGCATAGAGTTCGCAAACAGGGTAAAGGTCATGTGCTGCAAGCGATTTTCGATACCATCGAAGCTGATGCGGTTGTTCTAGTAGATGGAGATGACACTTATTCAGCTGAGGATGTCCATCGGTTAGTAAAGCCTGTTCTAGATGAGGATGTGGACATGGTTGTGGGGAATCGTCTGCCTTCAGCATCAGATGAAACCATGCGCAAGCATCGACATTTGGGGAACAAATTGATTGTCATCAGTATTAACCTGATGTTCGGGACTAAGTATCAGGATATTCTTTCAGGGTATCGCGTCTTCAGCCGCCGTTTTGTGAAGACGGTTCCGTTACTGACGCCCGGATTTGAAACCGAAACCGAGATGACCCTCCAGGCCCTTGAAGAGGGCATGATTATTGAAGAACTCCCCATCTCTTATCGCAGCCGGCCCGCGGACAGCCATTCCAAGCTCAACGCTGTGCGCGATGGCTATCGCATTATGATGACAGCAGCAATTTTGTTGCGCGATCATTATCCCCTGAGGCTTTTTGGTGTTGTATCATTTGTATTGTTGTTAGTTGTACTGATCCTTTTGGGGTTGCTGTCCCTGACAACTCAGGATATTCTGCAATTGAACACTTTATCTTTGATTGCCGGGATCGCCTTGCTAATGTTACTAAGTGTTCTGGCATTTGGCTTAGGGCTGATTTTGAATGCAGTCAATACCCGGTTCCGCCAATTAAAACAATTTTTACAGAGGAATAGATGATTTGGGTGTATTTTATTTCGGTTGAAGCCGATCCGTATTGCGTATTACGTATTCCGTAAATTAACCCCACGCAATACGTAATACGCAATAATGTACTTTAGGAAATAATAAATTATGTCTGATCAAGTGGAACAATATCGATCCTTACTAGAAGATGTGCCCTGTAATCTGTGTGGCGCGGATGATTACGATGTGGTTTATCCACCCCAGTATGATGACGCGCAACCAGATGAGATCATGGTAACTTTTCGCTCTTCGGGTGATGAAATCCTGGTTGACCAATTGGTACGCTGCCGGGGTTGCGGTTTGCAATATCTCACTCCGCGCTTGAAGAGCGATCTTATTCTTACGGGATACAGCCAGGGGACAGACGAAAACTTCATTTCACAGAACCCTGGCCGAGAACGTACGTTTGCTAAATCTTTGCATCTCATCGAACGACTGGTCCCCAAAAAAGGCCGCATATTGGATATTGGTACCGCGGGCGGAGCGTTTCTCGGTGTGGCCAAACGCCGCGGCTGGGAGGTCGCCGGAAGTGAGCCGAACCGTTGGATGGCCGAATGGGGCAGCGATCATTACGGTATCGAAATTCAGCCAGGAACGATTTTCGATATGGATTTACCCGATGCTCATTTCAATGTGGTCACCCTGTGGGATGTGCTCGAGCATACGCCTGATCCTAAGGTTGTGCTGAAGGAATGCCGGAGGGTGTTGAAGCCTGATGGACTGCTGATCGTCAACTATCCCGATATAAACTCGCTGATTGCTCGTCTGATGGGGCGCAAATGGGTTTTTCTCATTTCTGTGCACTTATATTTTTTCACCATCGAAACCATTCGCGAGATGCTTCAGCAAACTGGATTTAGGGTGCAGCGTTCTAAGATGCACTGGCAGAGCCTGGAGTTGGGCTATATCTTATTCCGCATGGCGCCGTATATTTCATGGCTGTCGAAATTAGGGACGAAGATTGTAACTGCTTTGCGTATACAGCATATGCAAATCCCCTACTGGATGGGACAGACCCTGGTACTCGCTCGCCCTTTTACGGAGGAATAAGGGATATTTTTGTACACGGACGAACACGGATTCCGCGGATAAAGAACTAAAAAATCCCTAAAATCCGTGTCCTATTAGGTTTTTTACAAATAACGGAGGATGATTATTTTGGAACAGAAAAAAAAAGTTGTTGTGCTTGGCGCGGGAATCGGCGGCCTCTCTGCCGGATATTTCCTGGCTAAAACTGGCAAGTATGAGGTCACCGTGCTGGAAAAGGCCCCGGTGATCGGTGGTCTTTGCGCCAGCTTCGAATATAATAATTTCACCCTGGATTATGGCGCCCACAAAATATATTCTGTCATCCCAGGTGTGCTGGCTGAAATTGGTACTTTGATGGCTGACCGGTTGCTCACGCTGCCCAAAAAGAATCGCCTGTTTTTGCGTGGACATCTTGTGGATTATCCCCTCAAATTAGGCAATCTGGCTGGCGTTTTGGGGTTAGCCACATTTTTGAAGCTGGGTTTCGGATATGCATTCGAGCTGGCGCGTGGATTTGTGCGCCGTCAACCCCCGGACTCTTACGCGGGATATATGATCCAGCGTTTTGGCCGTCCGGCCTACGAATTGGTCTTCGAACCCCTGGCAGATAAGGTTTGGGGTGAGCCTTCTAGTTTGCATCCTGAAATGGCCCGAGCGCGCGTTCCTGCATCCGGCGGGATGGAAGTCATCCTGAAATTATTGGGCATCAAAAAGGAGACCGCCGAAACCAACGCTGAATTCTTCTATTACCCCGAAAAGGGCTTTGGGGATTTTCCTGAGGCCATGAAAGAGTACATTGAAGAAACCGGCGGGCGCGTCCTGCTCAATGTGGATGTGCGCGAATTGGTTCAAGCTGTTCAAGCTGATGGAAAAATCACAGCCATTCGAGGAACGGCCGATGGCTCACCGGCTGAGTTCGAGAGCGATTACGTCGTCTCATCCATCCCCCTGACTTCTCTTGGATGTTTGGTGTTTGGTGAAAAGGATATGGCCTTCTTAGGCTCGGTAGAAGATCTGCAATTTCGGCATCTGGTTTTGGTGTACGTATTTGCCAATCGGTCTCTCGTTTTAGAAGATCAATGGATATTCTTGCCAGAGCGTGAGTACCTCTTCAGCCGCATCTTCGAGCAAAAACAGATGAACCCCGATTTAGGCCCAGCCAATCAAACCGCCATTTGCTGCGATTTCACCTGTGATGAAGATAGTTGGGAGTGGAAAGCCACTGACGGAGAACTGGCCGAAAAGACCATTGACGGCCTGGTAAATGCAGGCTTCATCGAACCTGACGAAGTGACCGGCTATCTGGTCAAGCGCACTCAGAATTTCTATCCTCGTTATGATTTGGGGTATGTGGAGAAGATGCACAAGGTCAACCGTCATTTGCGGGTTGTGAAAAACTTACTGTTGACTGGTCGCATTGGTATGTACAACTACAACAACTCAGATCACTGTGTCGATATGGGTCGTTTCATCGCCGACAACCTGGCTAAGGGAGACGAACCTGTGAATATCTGGAACGATCTCGATAAGCGGGTGGCTGATTATAAGATTGTTGATTAGACAAAAATCCCTGATTTGCAAAAATAAGAAAAGGGCTTGATAGGAAAATGCCAAGCCCCTTTCTTATCTTTGTTGTTTTTCTTTTTGGATTTGGTGTATGGCAATAAAGATCGTGAAAGGCAAAATCCCCAACAAAGGGATCAACCACTTCAACAGGTACACATGATCTTCTCCTTCGCATTGAAGGTTCTCGTCAATGATACTATTCCCCCCTGGGCCATAAATGTCTACCAGGATGTCAATAACCCTTTGGCTGTATCCTTGTACTTCGTATGCCTGCTGTACTAATATTGGGTTGGTTTCTATTTCGTCGATATCATGCTCAATAACAACCCCATAATCAGCATCCAGGATCCACCACTGATCGGTTTCTTTATCCACACGGGCGCGCGCCACTACATGCCCTTCTAATCCAACGATATGTGCCGGAACACGATTTCTCCCCAGGATATCGGCCAAAATCTTAGATGATTGAGAGCAAACGCTTGCGGAACGCTCAATGGCTCTTTCAGCCTTGCAAAACTCGTAGTTTCCGTTGACTCCTTGCAGTAGATTCAAGAAATAAATTAAATAGTTTTCATAGATTGGGATCCGCAGGTTGTAAGCGTTATCTTCCAGCCCTTCTTCCCAGTAATGCACTGTCCCATCGAATATGAGTTGGGTCAATCTTTTCGCGTATTCAGGGTATTGCTCATCGATGGAATCGATCCGATCCATTTGGGTATAAACTTCTTCAGCAGAATACTGCGGGGTTCGCACTTTCCCCGCATATTCGATACCCTGATAGACATCTGGATTCCGTAAAGGAAATGCGAGTCCAATTAGGCTGATAACAAGTAATAAAGTGCTTACTACAAAGATGGCAAAGCTGGGCAATTTTGTAAACTGAATTGCATTCGATAGTGATGATGGTCGAATAATGAAACTGCTAATTAAAGTCAATATAACCCCAAATGCAATACCTGCCATTTGGAGTGTGCCAATCTCGTAGAGTCCTGAATCGTTCTGCACGAGATCGAGGCTGACGGCTCCCATAATGAGAACGATGCCGAGAATGTCTAGTGAAAAAGCTAAGAATTTCTTTATGCTTGTGGTTTTGTCATTGGCCATTTTGAAATCTTACCTTATGATGATTTCCGAAAAAAGGGGCTGGGGGCGTGCGCCGCACGCCCCCCAGCCCCTTTTTTCGGGTTATCCTTAATTGTTGAGGAAACCTGCATTCGGTAATTATACCCGTAAGATGTTCACTTTTTGCTCCTTGACCTATTCGCACCTGCGGTTATAATTCGGTAGCCGAATTTTGACTGTAACTATTCAGGCTAAGGCAGAGGTGCCCCGAAAAAAGGGTGTGCGCAGGCGCAAAGCGGGCCGCCCCCTGCGCACACCCTTTTTTCGGGAACTTTCTCTCTTATTTTTTGTGTGAAATAATGACTTTAGAAGAAACGCACGACACGCGCGAATTGAAGCTGCTGGAGCATATCGAAGAAGATCCCGATGTGAATCAGGCTACATTGGCCGATAAACTGGATATAGCTGCCAGTACTGTCAATTGGCATATCCAGCGCATGGTGAAAAAGGGCTATATCAAACTAAAGCGTGCTGAACGTAAGAAATTGCGGTATATCATCACGCCCGAAGGCCTGGCTTTTCGCGCAAGCCTGACCGTCAAATATATCGAAAACTCGATGATGCTGTTTCGCAGAACGCGCAATCGGGTGACTGAGTTATTATCGGAAGTGCGGGGGGGCGGGTATGATCGCGTTCGAATTACGGGGGATGGTGATCTTGCAGAAGTCATTCGCCTGACTTGTATTGAGCAGGGTGTCAAAATCGATAATGATCCTGCGTTGCCAGCATTCGAAGTCCGCGGTTGGAGAGTGTATCTATACGTGGATGGAGAAGTTTGATGGTTGAGAAACACGTTTTGATCACCGGAGGAGCGGGGTACATTGGTTCTTTTCTGACTGGTGAATTACTTCGTGATGGTTATCATGTCACCGTTGTTGATGATTTGCTCTACGGCGGCGAATCTTTGTTGGCCTATTTACCCAATCAGCGATTCCATTTTGTAAAAGCCGATGTATGGGAATCGCGCGCTATTCGCAACGCCTTGAGAGATGATTGGGCTACGCCGCAAGCCGTCATCCATTTAGCTGCGATTGCAGGATTTCCAGCGTGTCAATCTGTAGGCAGGTTAGTCGCCTGGCGTTATAACGTTGAGTCTACCCAGCATATGTTTGAACAAGCTGAGGCGTTAGATGTAGAAAGGTTTATCTATTTATCTACATACAGCAACTATGGCCTCTCTGCCGATGGAGGTCTGGTAACCGAGGAAACATCTCTCAACCCTCAATCACTCTATGCGGAGACAAAAGTAGCTTCTGAAGGTTATTTATTGGCCCAAGCCAGTAGCAGTACCTGCGCTCCATTGATTTTTCGGCCGGTTACATTGTACGGGCTTTCTCCAAGACCGCGCTTCGATCTCATCGTAAATCAATTTGTTCTTGATGCCTATCGTAAGCGAAAACTAATGATTTATCAGCGTGGTTATTCGCGTTCGTTCGTTCACATCGCAGATGCTGTTCATGGTATTATTCTGGGTCTTCAGTCGCCAGTGGAAAAGATCCGTGGGCAAGTGTTTAACATAGGCACACCTGACGGCAATTTGACAAAAGATCAAGTAGTAGAGCTTATCCTCAAGCGTCTGCCGGAAACTTTTGTCAACTATAAAGATATAACCTTTGGCGGTGATATGCGTGATATTACCGTCTCGTTTGAAAAGATCCAACAGGAGTTAGGCTTCACAACCAAATATTCTGTTGATGATGGAATTCGAGAAGTATTGCATGCCTTGCAAGATGGCCTCATTCGAGAACCGGATGATCCACGCTATCGAAACGCACGGTTCATCGTACAATAAATTTAAAGTTACCCTTTTGACAATGTCACATTTCAAGCAAGATACTCGAAATTTTGGGGTGCGAGCGGGGTTCCACCCCGCTCG
>JADHXE010000260.1 GCA_016783125.1 Anaerolineales bacterium | reverse complement strand
TGCCTTCGGCCAGCACCTGGCCTAGATGCATCACCGTGATGTAGTCCGAGATGCTCATCACCACGTTCATATTGTGCTCAACCAACATCACAGTTTTGTTACCAGTCTTTTGCACTTTGCGGATCAATTGGATCAGTTCTGGAACCTGTTCTGCGGCCATGCCCGCGGTTGGTTCGTCGAGTAGCAATACCTCAGGGTCTGCGGCCAGGATAATGCCAAACTCAAGTTTGCGTTGACCGCCGTGGGGCAGGGTTCGAGCGAGAGCCAGGGTTTCTTCCTCTAACCCGACTTGCTCGATAACTTCCCTGGCGCGCGCTTCGAATTCTTTGAAATATGTATGAGAGCGCATAAAGTGGAAGTTTCCTCGCCCCAAGGCCTGGCAAGCCAGGCGAATGTTCTCCAGAACGGTCAGGTTGGGGAAGATATTTGTGATCTGGAAGGAGCGCCCGATCCCGAGGTGGGCTGTGCGGTGGAGCGGAAGATGGGTGATATCGCGCCCTTTATAGAATACTCGTCCTGCGCTAGGGGATAGATTTCCAGAGAGCAGATTGAAGAAGGTTGTCTTTCCAGCGCCATTTGGCCCAATGATCGAGTGGATAGTGTTGGGCAGTACTTTAATGCTCACATTGGCGACAGCTACCAAGGCGTCAAATTCCATGCGCAAATCGCGAGTTATCAGGATATGGTCTTTCTCCATTATACGCTCTCCGAGGAGTTGGTTGAGATGTAATGTTCAGATTTGGGGGTATGGGGCGTACGGAGCACGCCCCATACCCCCAAATCTGAACATTACCATTGTAAGTTGTGCCGGGGACTCTGATCCTGTCGATGGAAGAGAGAAGCCCCGGCACGGACATTGCGAACTAGTAGGAATTAAAGTAACTTGCTGCTGGCTAGAAATGTTTCCAGTTTTCCAGCTTTGATCAGCTTAGAAATCTTCGACGGAGACACCGGCGGCATCCAGCACCTGGCGGAAGGCATCATAGAAGGTGTCGTCGTACTCAGCCAGGGCTTCCCATTGGTAAGCTTCGCCCAGGGCGGCCTGACCCTCTTCGGTCTCGGCAATCGCCAACAGAGCAGCCACAATCTGGGCCTTGACCTCAGCATCGAAGCCAGCCACAAACTGCACGCCATCGTTGGGGATGTCGGCGGAGACTGAGATGACCTGGATCACATCCATGACATCAGGATAATCTTCTTCAACCCGGGTGCGGGCATCCACGTAGGACGAACCGGCCTCGCAGTCACCATTGTAGACACCGGCAATGGAGGCGTCGTGGGAACCTGCATCGACAACCTGAGCCAGATCAGTATCGGGATCGATCCCGGCAGCTCGCAACTCGATGCTGGGGATGATCCATCCGCTGGTGCTCAGTGGGTCAGGGCGGCAGAAGGTCTTGCCAGCCAGCTCTTCGATGGAGGTGATGCCGCTGTCGGCGCGCACGAAGATCTGCCCGTTGTAGACGGCAGAGCCGTAGCGCACGGAAACCAGGGCGGCCTCAGCGCAGCCGCGGTCGGCGGCCAGGATGTAGGAGAAGGTTGCCAGGGAGGACATATGGGCCTTGGCGGGGTCGCTGCACATAGCTTCGATCACGCCGGCGTACTCGGTGGCCACGAAGGGGGTGATTACCAAACCGGTCTGATCGTAGATCATGGCGGCAACTTGCTCGAAGCCAGCTACTACTCGCTCAGTCTCGCCTGAGGGAACCACGGCCCAAATGATGGGATCTTCTTCTGTGCCCAGGGTTGGTTCTTCGGGCGGGAAGAGGTCGTCGTAGGTGATGCTGAAGTCAGGCCCGAAGTACTTGGCATTGACTTCGTCGAGGAAGCCATTCTTGGCCAGTTCCTCGATGGCGGCATCGACTGGGGCTACCAGGTCGCTGCCCTTGGGGAAGATGAAGCCTAAGAAATCGCTGGATAGTGAGGGGCCGACGAGTTTGAGGGCGTCAGCGTTCTCGCCCAGGTAGCCTTGACCGGCAACCTCATCGATGATTACGGCATCGATATCGCCAGCGATGACCGCCTGTACGACGAAGCCGAATTGCTCGAAGCCTGAGATGCGCTCTTCGGGCAGGAAGGTGGCGGCAGTGGCGTAGTTAGTTGTGCCGGTCTGCGTACCCAGTTTGAGTGCTTCGTCTGCGACGATATCTTCAATGCTTTCGATGCGATCTTCATCGATGCGCACCAAAAGGCGCTGTTCGATGGCGACATAGCCGGTGGAGAAGTCGACGATTTCGGCGCGCTCTTCGGTGATGGTAATGCCATCGGCGGCGGCGTCAAACTGACCATCAGCCACAGCCTGGATCATGCCTTCCCAGGCGGCTTCGACGTAAACTGGAGTACAGTTGATCACTGCACAAATCTCATTCCAGACGTCGTAGTCCCACCCGGCAGGCTCGCCAGTGTCGGGGTCGATGTAGTTGAAGGGCAGGTAGGCGTTCTCGACAGCGATGGTCACCTCGCGTCCACCCAGGTCAGGGAAGGCCATTTCCTCGGCTTCGGCAGGCTCCTCTGCTTCCGCAGGGGCGGCTTCTTCGGCCGGGGCTTCCTCAGCGACGGGTTCAACCGGAGTAGGTTGACAGGCCGCTACGATGAGGCTTGCTGCGAGAAGCAGCGTTAGGATCCAAAGGACCTTTTTCATAATGATTCTCTCCTTTACTCGAAAAAATTTGATTATTATGGGAATTTCCCAAAAATCACGGCGTATACAGGATAGACGAAGTTGATAAAAAACGCAAGGGCTAAGTACACGATTTTAGTGATATTTTACACTTCTTGCTTCAGGATTTGTTCCTAATAGCGCTTCGTGTTACATTGAGAAGATGCCGAAAAATAGGGGTGTATGGGGCGCTTCGCGCCCCATACACCCCTATTTTTCGGGTTTCTTGCCTTCGCTAGCGAAAGACCTACTTAATATCTGCGTCGTTTCCGCGGGCAGTAGATGTTGTGTTAAAATGTGGCAAATTTAAAGTAAAAAGGTTGAGAATCCTATGACTACAAGTGAAACCCCAACTGCAACGGATTTTATTCGTGAAGCTGTCAAAGAAGATTTAGCCAGCGGCCGCTTTGACTATGTGCGCACCCGCTTGCCACCGGAACCCAATGGCTATTTGCATATTGGCCATGCCAAAGCTTTCTTGATTGATTATCTGGTAGCCAAAGATTTTGGCGGTGAGCTGAATCTGCGTTTTGATGATACTAATCCGGCGAAGGAAGAAACCGAGTTTGTGGAGGCCATCAAAGAAGATGCCCAGTGGCTGGGAATCGATTGGGGCGACCGCGAATTCTACGCCTCGGATTATTTTGATGAACTTTCTGCCTGGGCTGTCCGGTTGGTCAAGAAAGGCAAGGCTTATGTCGATGACCAAACCCCCGAAGAGGTCAGCCGCAATCGGGGCACGCTAACGGAACCTGGTATCAACAGCCCATATCGCGACCGGTCGGTAGAGGAAAATCTAAACCTGCTTGAGCGCATGAAAAATGGCGAATTTCCCGACGGCAGCCGGATTTTGCGCGCCAAAATTGATATGGCTTCTGGCAATATCAATCTGCGCGATCCAGCTATGTACCGCATTATCCACGAACCGCCGCATCACCGGACTGGGAATAAGTGGTGTATTTATCCCATGTATGATTGGTCCCATGGGCAGAATGACTCGATGGAGAAGGTTACTCATTCCTTATGTGATATTGGATATGAGGATCACCGCCCTCTTTATGAGTGGTTCCTCACCGAATTGGGCGAATTTGTGCCCCGCCAGATCGAGTTTGCCCGATTGAATTTGAACTACACTGTCTTGAGCAAACGCTTTTTGCGCCGCATGGTGGATGAGGGTTTGGTGAACGGGTGGGATGACCCCCGCATGCCGACCTTACGAGGGATGCGCCGGCGGGGTTTCACTGCTCAGGCAATCGTAGAATTTATCGAGAAGGTAGGGATTGCCAAGAATTACAATATGGTGGACATTGCTTTGTTGGAAGCCGGGGTTCGTTCGGACTTGAATAAGCGCGCTGGACGCCGTATGGCTGTGCTCAACCCTTTGAAAGTGGTGATCACCAATTACCCTGAGGGGCAAGTAGAAGAGCTAGAGGCAGTCAATAATCCCGAGGATGAGGCTGCCGGGACGCGTAAAGTGCCGTTCTCGCGAGAGATATTCATCGAGCGCGAAGATTTCCGCCAAGATCCCCCCAAGAAATATTTCCGTTTAGGCCCCGAGCGAGAAGTGCGCCTGCGTTATGGCTATTTCATAAAGTGTGAGAATTTCGTCAAAGATGAGAATGGCGAGATTGTTGAAGTACATTGCACCTACGATCCAGAAACGAAGGGTGGTTACGCTCCCGATGGTCGTAAGGTGAAAGGCACTTTGCACTGGGTTTCTGCGCCCCATGCGCTCAATGCTGAAGTGCGTCTCTATGACCGCCTCTTCACCAAGGAAGACCCCATGGCCGTGGACGCGGGGAAAGAATTCACCGATTATATCAACCCCGATTCGTTGACGGTGCTGTCGGAGTGCAAACTGGAACCTTCCCTGGCGGAGGCAAAACCGGGTGAGCGATTCCAGTTCGAGCGGCGGGGCTATTTCTGCGTCGATCAGGATTCTACGGCTGGGAAATTGGTTTTTAATCGTACCATCGCATTACGCGATACCTGGGCGAAGATCCACAAACAGCATAGCTAAGGCAACTCGAAATAGATGATCTCAAAAAACAGAGAGTGGGACGTGCTTGCTTTTCACGCCTACGGCGGCACGCCACACTCTCCGTTTTTGGGGTTGCATTTTAATGGGGTTATTTGGTTGACAGTATTATCTTCCCTTGCTTTTTGGGGTTCTTGCCGACCATTCCGGCGTAAAAATCGCCTATGATCTCGAAATCTGTCTGAATATCACCACTGGGCATAAAACTGGGACCCAGGCCACAAATTTTATTGCCATAATCCAGATACCCAAGGACAACGGGAACATTGGCACTGAGAGCAATATAATAGAAGCCAGTTCGCCAGCGAGTGGTTTTGCCGCGCGTGCCTTCAGGTGATATGCCAATAACTAAGCTTTCGTGTTCAGCGAATATTGCTGCAACCTGATCCACCAGCTTCGTGCTTTCGCGTCTGTTGACGCGAATACCGCCCATCGCGCGCATAAATACGCCAACTGGCCCTTTGAAGAGTGCGTCCTTGCCCAACCACCGAATTGGAATTCGCTCTGCTGCCATCAACAGCAGCATGATGAAAAAATCCCAATTGGAGGTGTGCGGCGCGCCGATGAGTACATATCGAGATGTGCGTGGTGGAATTACATGAGAACGCCAACCCATAACATAGAGAATCTTCTTAGCAATTTCTTGGGCAAGCGATGATTTTTGAATACCTAAAGCGAGAGACATAATTTTCCTTATCTGAAGAGGTGAGCAGCATTGTAATCTATTATGGTTGTATTTGCCAGTTGGATAACTTTCCCATTCAGTCAAGCTATGGCATAATCTTGAGCGGTACAGATACAGACATGAGGAGTTGTTTGTGAAATTTACGAAAATTTGTGTTCTTGGCCTGGGGTATATTGGATTGCCTACCGCCAGCACTTTTGCGAACCATGGCCTGCGCGTCGTTGGGGTGGATGTCGACCCTCGGGTCGTAGAAACCCTGCAAAACGGCGGTCTGCACATCCATGAGCCAGGGCTGCGCACCCTCGTTCAGGCGGCGCTCAAATCGGGCAATCTGTCTATATCAACAGAACCTGAAGAAGCCGAGGCTTTTATCATCGCTGTTCCCACGCCCTTCAAAGAGGACAAGAAGGCCGATATGGGATTTGTCATCTCGGCCAGCCAGGCGATTGTGCCGCATTTGCGTCCGGGCAACCTGGTAATTTTGGAGTCTACCTCGCCGCCGCGTACTACCATTGATGTGGTTGCCCCAATTCTGGAGAAATCTGGCTTGACAGCTGGCAGTGATTTCCATCTGGCCTACTCTCCAGAGCGGGTGCTGCCGGGGCAAATTTTGCGTGAACTGATCGATAATGCGCGCGTGATCGGAGGCATCGACCAGGCTTCTTCGGAAGCTGGCCGCGATCTCTATGCTGTGTTCGTGCGCGGTGAAATTATTTGCACAACGGCTACCACCGCCGAGATGGTCAAGCTGATGGAGAACACCTACCGCGATGTCAACATTGCCATTGCCAATGAGTTCTCGCGCCTGGCGGCTCGTTTTGGCGTCGATGTTTGGGAGGCTATCGAGCTGGCCAACCGTCATCCGCGCGTCAATATCCTGCGCCCTGGCCCTGGGGTGGGCGGCCACTGCATCAGCGTCGATCCCTGGTTTCTGGTTGAAGCTGCCCCTGATCTCACACCCCTCATCCGTACTTCCCGCCAGGTCAACGATGAGCAGCCCGGGGTTGTGGTGGAGTTAATGCACAAAACCCTGGGCGGATTGGCAGGCAAACGCCTGACTATTTTGGGTCTGTCCTATAAGCCTGATGTTGATGATCTGCGTGAAAGCCCGGCGGTGGATATTGCCTATCGTTTGGTCGATGTGGGGGCCGAGGTTGTCGCCTATGAACCCTTTAAGTTAGATGCTGAGTTCCCAGGCATAGCCATGGCCCAAAATTTGGATGCAGCCCTGAGCGGCGCT
>JADHXE010000259.1 GCA_016783125.1 Anaerolineales bacterium | reverse complement strand
CTGATTTGCGCCCTATATTGGCGAAACAACCGTGCCGTAAACCTGCGACTGGAGCATATTGTCATGGTAAAAAAGGCAAGGATCCTCACCACTTGTTTTTTTACCCTTGACAATATCGACTTTCTCATGGAAGTAGTAAAGGCGTAAATAAATTGGATTCTAAAAACACTACACAAACGAATGCTGTGCCCTGGTCTACCCAAGATACCTGGGTTGGGGTAGGCTCATTGTTCATCTTGTTGATCATCTTGATGGTGCTGACCTTCTTCATGCCCGACATGGATATCGCGTTGTTCCTGATCCTGGGCGAGTCAATCTTCCTTATTCCGGTATGGTTTATTGGAATCAGGAAATACCGCGTAAAGTGGAGCGCTATGGGTTTACGGGCTTTCAACCTTGGCAGCATAGGTATTGGTTGCGGCCTGATGGTGCTCTCGTGGTTGTTCAACCTGGGTTATGGCTTGTTTCTGGGGTTATTCAGCTTGCGCGTCCAACCGGATTTTGCGCCTCTATTTTCTGAAGCCGCCTCCCCTGCCTGGGTGTTTTTTGGCGGCGCCCTGGTCGCTCCGCTGGTCGAAGAGATCATCTTCCGCGGATTTATCTTCGCCGGTTTGCAGGGCCGCTACGGCTGGAAGAAGTCCGCGCTGATCAGTGCCGGGCTTTTTGCCATGATCCACTTCCAGCCCGCGGCGATCATCCCGATCTTCATCTTAGGGCTGATCTTCGCTTATTTATATCACTTGAGCGGCTCGATCTGGCCCGCGGTGATCATGCACATGAGCACCAACGCCCTGGGTTTGGGGGCGGTGTATTTTGCAGCTGAGTATGGAATACTGGATTTATCAATACTATTACCGTAACTGCTCACTGCTCGATCCGCTGCTCCGCGGTGGATCGTTGATTTGGACGTTCTACGGCTGCTTGTGGAACCCATGCCAGTCCCCGTATGCCAAAACCGCCCTGAGGGCGGGGCATAGAGCGGCACAGTAATCGCTTGATCCACTGCTCCGCGGTGGATCGTTGGTGTGGACGTTCTACGTCCGCTTGTGGGATTCAGGCTCGTCCCCGTATACCAAAACCGCCCCGAGGACGGGGCTTAGAACGGCACAGCAATCGCTTGATCCACTGTTCCGCGGTGGATCGCTGGCGTGGACGTTCTACGTCGAGTGTGGGATACAGGCTCGTCCCCGTATGCCAAAACCGCCCCGAAGACGGGGCTTAGAGCGACGGGGTAAGCTTTCCTTCAGTGTGGAATCCTCTAGATGAGAAACCGATTAGATTCTCTGCGGTTTCGCCATTTCTAGCTGGACAAGCCATATTGGGTATGGCAAAATTTGGGGCGTTATTAATTTATAATCCATTGCACAAGGAGTATTCCATGCAAAATCGTCAAGCGATCCAGGAGAGACATCGTAAACGAAAAAAACAACAGCGCATGACAACTATCCTGGTTGTCAGTGGGGTTGCGCTGATTATTGCCGCAATTATGATGCTGCCAACCATCCAGCGTTCACTGACTCCCCTCGGTGACATCATTGTGCCAGAACTCAACCCCCGGCCGAACGCCTCGGGCAACGCCATGGGAGATCCCAACGCCCCCGTGATCATCGAAGGATTTTCAGATTTTGGTTGCGGCCATTGCGATAATTTCGCTCTGGATACTGGCGAGCTGATAGCTGAAACCTATGTCGCCTCTGGGCAGGTGTATTTTGTCTCTCGCTCCGTAGGCAGCATGTTAAGCCCAACGACTTCTCCTATGCTGACTGAAGCGGCCTACTGCGCCGGAGATCAAGGCCAATATTGGGAATACCATGATCTGATCTACGCCAACCAGGTCGCCATCTATTCCAGTCAGAACGCGCCTGTTGATCGATACATGCAATCCTTTGCAGAAGAACTGTCGCTGGATATGGATGCTTTCAACGCCTGTCTGGACGGGAATAAGTTTGAAGAACAACTCCAGCAAGATCAGCTCGATGCGGTGCAAGCGGGCATCAACTCTACCCCCAGTTTTTTGATCAACGGGCAACTCGTCGTTGGTAACCGCCCCATGGAAGAATTTCAGACAATCATTGATGCAGCTTTGTCCGAGTAACAGGATTACACGTACGAAAAAATGGTGTGTCCGGGGCGACAGACTTCCGAAGTCTACGAGAAACCGCCAGAGTATGAGGATGTGTTTGTAAGACTTCGGAAGTCTCCCCGATTCTTTGAGAAGATACATTACACGTACGAAAAAATGGTGTGTGTGGCGTGCGCAGCACGCCACACACACCATTTTTTCGAGGAATCCGTTCCATCAAGCGATGATGGAAATGGTCTCGAAAAATTTCCCGGCCAGTTCTTGATCCCCGGAAATTTTAGCCTGACTTTTGGCCTCATCGAGGGGGATACCTTTTGTAAAGAGTCTCCAGGCAGTATCGTCAGGCAGGAATATACTGGCAAGAGGTTTTTCACTGGCTCCTTCATATAGCTGCCATTCACCGGCTTTAATCACTAATATCCAATCCCTGATCACATTGCCGCTGGTTTTGATGCTGATTGCAGTACCTTCATCGGCAGCAACAGTTCTAAAAGTGCGCGGTAAAGCCAGGATGAACGTGTCGAGAATTGGGGCCAAGAACCTGGCTTCTTTTAGTCCAGTCTTCCCAACCGCATCGCGGATATGTTGTTGGTGATGCCAGCGCTCAGTGTACTCTCTGGCCAAGTCAAGCCAATTCGGCGCGGGGCCTGGGCCAACCCAATCGACAGGAACACCCATCTCATACGGATCGAGTGACTGAAAGTATTGGCTAACTTGATCGCCGGTAAACTTCAAGGTATCCATCAGTAATTGTGGGCTGATATGTTGCGTGCTTTTCACCCAACGGGCGTTATGCTCATTGACTAATTGCACCAAATGTTCGTAAGATTCTATCTCGCTGAAAATTGAAAATCCATCGCGTTTCCAGGAGAGATTGCCAATATCACCCCCCAGCATATGCAAACACACGTCTTTTACAGACCAGGGCGCGCATAGGGTAGGAGTATCCCATTCTTCTTTAGTGAGCCCACCCAAAAGGTTGATCAGCCCTTCCAATAATTCAGGAAACAGATCAGCCACCATGACCGGCTTTGGAGTTGGCATATCTCTCCTCAGAAAATTACAGATTATAAGCGGCTTTTACTTCTGCAAACTGTTCATCCGTTATCGGCTCCGGTTTTCCAAGCAGCAGGGCTTGATAGTAGCTCTGGAAACCCACTTCGGCATTGAAGGCCATATCAAAGGCGTGATCCAGGTTGGCGCCGATTGCTACCAGACCATGCTTACGCAAAAGGATAACTTTTAATTCTGGGCGATCTTTGAATATTTCGACGGTTACTTCACCAGCTTTAGGCGTGCCTGGTGATGCCCACGGCGCAACAGGGATTGGCGCGCCGCAAACCAGCAGCTCCAGGTTCACCATGGGGATTTCATCTCCCAGCATGGCGAAGGTGATCGCATAGGTAGAGTGCGTATGACAGATGCTGCCAACATCGGGCAGATTTCGATAGATGGCGGTGTGCATGGGGGTTTCAGAAGATGGTTTCAATCCTTCAACCAGATTTCCATCCAGATCGACAATCGATATATCTTCAATGCTCATATTGCGATATTTGACGCCGCTTGGCGTGATAGCGACCAGCCCGTCTGCGGTGCGGGTGCTGATATTGCCGGCTGACATGCGAATGAGATCAACTTCGTTTGCTTTGATCACGGTGTCGAGCAGCTGCTCTCGAGTAGATTGGTATTTCATTCAAATTTCTCCTGAATTGTTATAACAATAGGGCTTTCGCTACCACAGACGGGAACTCCGAAAAATAGGGGTGTATGGGGGGGTTCGCCCCCCATACACTCCTATTTTGCGGTATTTTCTCAATGTGCAGCGAAAGTCCTAACAAATAACTTAGCGATTTTAGTTCGTAGTCGCCCACAGGGCGCGCAGAGCGGGACACGATAGTGTCCGTTTCGGGTAGGTGCGAACTATCGTTCGCCACTACAAACCATCGAACGCCTGATCTAAATCTTCAATCACATCTTCGATATTTTCAATACCAACAGAGAAGCGGATCAGGGAATCGGTGATACCGAATTCCAGCCTGTCTTCCGGTGTCATGGCGGCGTGGGTCATGCTGGCCGGGTGCTGAATAAGCGAGTCAACATTGCCCAGGCTGACGGCTAAAGTGATCAAGTTCAAGCTTTGCATAAGGTCTACGCTGGCGTCAAATCCGCCGGTGAGTTCAAAAGAAAGCATGCCTCCAAAACCGTTGAACATTTGCTTACGAGCGACTTCATGGCCAGAGAAGTTTTCTAACCCCGGATAATACACTTTCGAAACTTTAGAGTGTTCTTGAAGCCAATCTGCTGCGATGGCCGCGTTCTCAATATGACGTTTCATGCGCAGTTCAAAGGTTTTCAAGCCAATATTGGTCAGCCAGGTATCGAATGGGCTGGGGCAGCCACCGAACACCTTTGCCGTCAAAGAAAGGCGCTCATCGATGGGATGGAAGAATTCGGGATGGCGCGAAATCACTGCACCGCCAATGATGGTGCCATGCCCGCAAAGATATTTGGTCGTAGAGTGGACGACGACATCGGCTCCCAGACTCAGGGGGCGCTGGCAGTAGGGTGTGGGGAAGGTGTTGTCGATGATTGTCCAGGCGCCATGCGCGTGAGCCAAAGCTGACACTTTAGCAATATCAACGATCTCCATAGCTGGGTTTGCCGGAGTTTCAAAATAGGCCACTACCGTCTCTGGGTGCTGCTCGAAGGCAGCCTGCCAGGCTTTCATATCGCTGCCTTCAACCCAAACCACATGGATGCCATATAAGGGCGCGATCTTTTTCATAAAATTGTAGGAATTCCCGTAAAGCATCTTTTGGGTGATGATCGTGCTGCCAGCCTCTAATCGGGCCATTAGCGCAGTAGTAATTGCTGCCATCCCGGAAGCGAACATGCGGCCTCTGACCAGTTCGTCGATATCTGAATCGGGATTTGCCTTCAGGAGATCGATGCCTTCGAGGGCGGCCAATTTCCTAGCCAGTTGGCGCGCATTGGGGTTGTCGCCGCGGGTATAGCTGAAGCCATCATTGACGCCGGCAAAAATATCTGCCCCGGTTTGCACATCCGGGAATGCAAAGGTGGATGTCTGGTAAATGGGGGCCAGATGGGCTTGATGGGGATTATCTTTTTCGGTGAATTGTGTGACCAACGTGCCCAGACCAAGTTCGTGAGGGTTCTGTTTCATTTGAATCGTTCTCCAATAGCGCGCACTTCTGCTTTGATGGCTTCTTCGTCCAGGGTGGTCAGCTCTCCATCTTTCATGTGGATTTTGCCGTCAATGAGCACCGTATCCACATCGGCTTTGTTGACGGAATAAACCAGGTGTGCATAAATATCATGGCAAGGTGTCAGATGACTTTTGTCGAAATCGATGATCACCAAATCTGCACGTTTAGCTGGTTCCAGTGACCCGAGGGTTTGATCAAGCCCGTAGGCTTTTGCGCCACTAATCGTGGCCATTTCCATGGCCTGCATGGTAGTGAACACTTCTGGATTTTCGTAATAGCCCTTTTGCAGCAGTGCGGCAGTTCTGATCTCGCCTAACAGATCCAAATCGTTGTTGGATGCGACTCCGTCAGTGCCAATGCAAACGTTGACGCCGGCCTCGATCATGTCGGCGATACGGGCAATGCCAGAACCTAATTTGAGGTTGCTCTCAGGGCAATGGACGACGTTTGTGCTGCCCTCACTAAGAAGATCAATTTCATGATCTTGAAGTTTGACGCAGTGCGCCAGGATTGTGCCGCTGTCCAGCAGCTTGTATGACTCTAATAATTCAATCGGTGTTTTGCCGTATTGCTCGCGCACAATATCAACTTCATTTTGATTCTCAGAGGCATGGGTTGTAAACGGGACACCATACTCCCCTTTGAATTCATATACCTTGTGCATCATCTCGGGGGTTGTGGTGTAGGTGCTCTGTGCTTGAACGATGGAATGGACAAAATGATAATCTTTGATTTGCTCTAATACTTTTCGGGCGGTGCCGATCATTTCATCGAAGTCTGGATCGCCCAGGGACGTAATTGGTGGGCCGGAGATCAGGCGGAAACCAATCTCTTCCGCAAGATCGATGACAGCCATATAGTGCCAGTACATATCGTGGACACAGGTCACGCCGCCACGGATCATTTCGGCGAAGGCCAGCTGCGACCCGGCACGCACGCTGTCTTTATCGAGGACTGAAAATTCATACTTCCAGACTCTTTCGAGCCATTTCTGCAATATTAAGTCTTCTACGAGGCCGCGGAATAAGGTCATGGCGATGTGGCTGTGAGCGTTGATCAGGCCGGGGATGATGACTTTGCCATCGGCATTGATTGTTTTTCGCGCCGTATAGCTGCTGGGCAGTTCACCCGCTGAGAATATTTCTTGGATCTTATTGCCAGAGATTGCTAAATTGCCGTTATCAATGATGCGACGCTCTGTATCCATGGTGACGATTTTTCCCCCGGTGATTAGTAAATCATATTGTTGTGCTGAGTCCATATTTATGTTTCTCTTGGTAACTGATAAACCACAGAACGGATTTGCCCGAAAAAGGGGTGTGCGCTGGGGC
>JADHXE010000258.1 GCA_016783125.1 Anaerolineales bacterium | reverse complement strand
GTGTAAGAATTGCTGCCTGGGGGATATTGCCTCGCCAAAGGTTTGCCAGGAATGCCCCGCCATCCCCATGCTGCAAGTCATGATCGAGGAGGGAACGCCATGAGCACAATAGATTTGTTGATCGAACAAGCGATTGTCGCTGGCGAACTTGCTGCTGGTGGAGATGTTGAGTTGATCCGGGCTCGCAGCCCTGGTATGCCGGTCGCCAGTCTGGCTGGCGGGAAACGAACAAAGACGGCCAAAGCGCTTTCCTGGTCAGACGCTGAAGATGAATTCTTGAGACAAAACCTGGGATTGCTCACTGAGGACGAAATGGCGCGCAGATTAGGTCGCAGCGCTATAGCGGTACACCTGCGTTGGAAACGCGATCTGATGCTGCCCGCCCCATCTAAAGACCCGCGCTACATCACGGCAACCAAAGCCGCCCAAATATTGGATATTGATGCTCACAAAGTGGTTGGTTGGGTTGACCAGGGGCGTATGCCCGGCGAACGAATGGCGGGCAAGCGGGGGATACGACGGATCCCCAGGCTGGCGTTCCGGCGCTGGCTGGTCAAACCTGATCACTGGATGCTCTTCGATGTTGAAAAAATCAAAGATGAGCAACTGCGCCGGTTGGTAAGGCTGGCGCGGACGCGTTGGGGTGATGAATGGTGGAGTTTACGTCAGGCAGCTGACTACCACGAAGCAAATACCAAAGATGTGCTGCGGCACGTTTACCGCCAAGAAATCCCCGCTGTCCGGGTGGAAAACATCGCTGGTCGCAGTTCTAACCCTGGGTGGGCACACTGGTTTGTGCGCCGCTCAGACGCAATCAAATTGGTTATCCACCGAGGGAGTGGAGGGAGCAGACGCGCCTGGAGCGAAGGCGGCGATGCCTTTACGCTCCTGGCACACTCGGTAGGACTTCCCATCAACAATATTGCCTGGCTTATGGGAGGGGACTGGCCCGCTAAACGGGTTTCATATCGCCTGGACTCTTTGCGAAAGCGTGACCAGATACCAGAATTGACAGCTAAATACGAGTTGGCGATAGAAACCAGGGGAAAGGTGATGTTTTGTGATTGGCGATTGTACCGGCGGCGGTTTCCACGTCTGGCACAAGCTATGAGCGCTCTGGCAAATGATCTGAGCAGCGAGGGCCGCCCAGAACTAAAACCGGGCGACATTCCCCTGGTACGAGGCGTTCTATCCACCTGGGCCAAATGGCACGAGGTGAAAGGAAGTCTCCGGGGGCGTATGTCTGCGGAAAGAGTGATTGCGGTTTCCCGCCGATTGCTTGCTCACGGAGTCAGTCCGTTTTTGAAAGAAATGACCACCCAATAGATTAGACAATGGATTCAAATTCACACTGGAGATTACTCATGAGCAAATCAACATGCCTATCAGACCTGATAGAGCAGTGGCTCAGTGAAGGGTTTGTGGCTATCAAACCCAAGCCTGAAAAACGACCCTTTGGATACCACCGGGTCGTCCGCGACAGTGATCTGAAGATCGTTCCTTGCCCAAACTGCGACGCGCCTAACGAGCACAGTAATTTTCTCGGATCGAGATGGCAGCTCAATAGTGAAACCCACTACGCTGATCCGGGCGTAGACGATCATATCGCTTGGTTGAAGACGCCTGAAGGTGAAGAATTGATCGATAAGGTCGGCAATGCAAAGGCATACCGGATTGACGGTGTGCATGTCCTGAGCCATCCCAGCCGGTACGACACCGCCGCCTGCAAGATATGCGGCTGCGATGTCATCATCCCCGGCGGCCACCTGAACTGTCTCACGAAGAAAAAAGACCGCCGCGAGTGGTATTACAAACCCTGCCCCGTGCCTCCCAAAATCGAATACGACATTGAAGTGCAGCTCGACGTCCCTGTGTGGTTCGAGCATTGGAGGGAAGACGGCCAGATCGTGAAGGAACTCCGCCGCTCTGATGTGACCCTGCGGGAAATGATTGCAGATCACTTCACCGTCAATGTGCATACCGGATCGGTGAACTTTTTCATCGGTTGGAGTATCGACCATTGGGGGAGGGTAAGGCTGCGTGATTACACCGGCAACGATATCCTCCTCACAGGGAACTGGATCGAGCCGACGTTCCCTGTAGATGATCGAAATTGTGTTTCCAATCCGCTGCACCGCAGGCTGGAAATCTTTGTCCTGGGGCACTGCTATCTCGGCAGCAGATTACCGCCAGAAGCGCAAGTAGATGCGCTCGAGGGCGGCCTGGCAAGTGAACTAGCCCACCATTTCAATGCGCTCGAAGAGTGTGTCAGCCAATACGTTCAAGATAACAACTTCGATCTCGCTTTCGATGATGTTCGATTTGAGCGCGAGCGGCGACGTTTAGCCGCCAGGCGACCGCAAAAATCAGAGCCAGCGGATCCGAGACAGAAATCCCTGTTTTGATTTTGACCTGCTAAGAATCAAACACCCCACCCCTGAAGTCTCCAGGGGCGGGGTGCAGTTCTGTCACCAAACTTGAAACCAATACGAAAGGAATATCCATGAACACAATCAATCGTCTATTTGAAAAAGAAGAAGCCCAACGTATTGTCGATGAACTGAACAGCGATCCCGAAGATGACTGGACTTACGATGCAGTACACGATCCAAAAGGGACAGGCTATTCACGCATCGAAGTTTATAACGAAGATGGCGAGTTTGTAGCCACTTTTTGACGAAACCTGACCGCAAACGCCCCTGGGAGCGTTTCTAAGATACAAGCTTAATCAAATTGGAGGAAAAATCATGTTTATACAACCCGCAACCTCAGAACGCGCCTGCGGCAAACGCATCGCCGCGGGCATCTATGCTGAAACCCGACTCTCCAACCAGGGGCAGCCCATCGAGAGCTATATCGTTGACCCACCCAAGCCGATTGACATCGAGAAATGGGGGCTGACGGCCAGGGGCGCCAGGCTGGTCGAAGTTGGCGGCGTCTGGCATATCTTCGACATCGTGGGGCGGGAACACTATCCCCACGTGGCCGACATCGTCGAAGAAATCCGCTGCAAGGGAGCCTCACGGCGTCTGGCCGGCAATCTGGATTTCTCCAGGTTGACCCCGGAAAGCCGCCTGGTGCTGATCCATGCGCGGGCCGTGATCGAGAATTTCGACGAGTATCCCCAACCCCCGCGGGTGACATGCCCGCGCTTCGAACATCTGGACCGCTTCGAGGAAACTTGCGCCGGTCTGTGGTGGCACGACATCCCTGAAGGTGATCTCACAGCCGATGAACACGGCCAATACACCCGCTCGATCCCCGGCGAGGTTTCTTACCGCGCCACTCCGCGCATCGAAGGGCTTGTTCTGAGCGGTTCGACTGGGCTTACCGTAAACTCCGTCGAAGGGCCTGCCCTGAGCGAAGTCGAAGGAGTGGTGCCCCAATACCACCACGGTATCTTCATGCGCTTGCCGGTTACCAATCTGACGGTAATCGCTGGGCGCAATGTCCAGGAAGAAAAAGAAGCCGAAAAGGCGTACCAGGCTGTCAATCAGAGCAGCCTGCCGATTTTCATGGAGGAAGAATAAATCATGAGAGCGTATCAAGCCGGGCCATCCCTGCGGAAGTTGCTGCATCCTATCTCATGGGTGAAGCCATTCTGATACGGTATAATCTGTTTTATAGGAGTATCCTATGCAAAATCTTTCAGACATTCTTACCACACTCCGCCGCGATTTCGAGCAACTATTGGGCAGGCGGTTGGAAGCCATATACTTATATGGATCGCGGGCGCGCGGTGACGCACAACCGGACTCGGACATAGACATTCTCGCCGTTGTACGGGGAAGTTTCAATCACATGGATCTTCTCGAAATGACCTCGCCGGTCACTTGCGGTCTGTCGCTTGAGAACGATGTGGTTATCTCCAGCGCTTTCATATCTCACGACCGCTTCGATAACGAAAAAAGTCCCTTTATCTTGAATGTCAAACGAGAGGGGATAGCAATATGACCGAGCTTAAGTTTCTGGTGGAGAAAGCGCAAGATAGCATCACTGCAGCAGAGACATTGCTCCAAAAACCGTTCCCCGGTTTTGCGGCTTCACGCGCATATTACGCCATGTTTTACCTTGCCCAAGCGTTCTTGCTCAACAAGGGCCTGACTTTCTCAAGCCACGCTGCTGTCATTGCAGCATTTGGAAAAGAATATGCTAAAACCAAGCTGCTTGACCCGAAGTTCCACAAATACCTGATTCTCTCCCAGAGCGAACGGAACGTGGGAGATTATGGCATCGGGGAGAGCGTTTATCAAGAAGATGCTGCTAAACTCATCACTTGGGCGAAAGAGTTTCTGGAAGTCGCTAAGGAACACCTGCTCTAGCACCCTAATCACCTATCCATTATAAGCATCCCGGAAAACATCCGGGATGCTTTTTTGTTTGCACAATACCATACCAGCAGAAAGGAGGTGCGGCGTTCTCTCAGGTTCATCTGATGGAGCGCCGCTTTTTTATCATGTACCAAGAAATTCCTATTACCCAACTGACTGGCTACGAGAACGCCAAACCCAAGAAGGCCCTGGTTAGATCAATCCAAAACCAGGGCTTTTTGGTTGAGTTCCCGGTCATCGTCACGCTACAAGACGATGGCTCGTACCGGCTACTGGATGGCCGCCGACGCACAGCCGCGGCCAAAGCAGCCGGGTTGGAAAGCGTGCTGGCAGAGGTCTCTGAAGCGGGGGCAGCCCTCACGATCCTTTCCCATGCTACCCGCAGCGAAAATCCGGTCGCTGAACTCAAGGCCTACCAGGAATTGCAGCGCCAGGGGATGAGCGAGACTGAGATCGCCCGGGCCGGATATGCCACGCTGGGACGGGTTCGTAAGATCGCCAAACTCAACCGGTTGATCCCTGAGATCGCCGAGCGGGTCGAGGTAGGCGAGATCGCGCCCGGTGTGGCCTTTGACATCACCCGGCTGGCCCCTGAGGTGCAGCGTGAACTGGCTCAGAAAGAAAAGATCACCGGCCCGCTGGTGCAGGAGTACCGCCAGGTCGAGCGAGAGGAGGCAAAACTCAGCGTAGACGGCCTGGAAGCCCTCTTCGAAGAACCTGAAGCGGCCACCATCGAGGATGTCTTTGCTTGTCTCTCCGAAGACACGCTGTATACGATCCTGGCGGAAATGCCCGATGATAATCGCTTCACCATCTGGCGAGGCAAGATACGCCAGGCGCTGCAGATACAAGCGGTCGAGGTGGCAATCCCGCTTCCACAACCGGTCGCGGCCGTTTCCCTATAAAAGCATGGGGCCAGGGAAGCAGGGGCGCAAGGGTGCAACAACCTGGCACCCCCGCCCCCGAGCTCCCTTGCTCCCATGCCCCCTTGCCCAATACGAGGAGCACAACCATGATTATCAACTTCAACATCAAAGACATACGCGGGGTAGCAGACAACATCTGCTATGCTGCGCACCTTCTCATTTTCGCCCGCTTCGCCCTCCGCAACCAGGAAGAGCTGCGCGGCCTGCGCCACGCCTTCCAGAAAGAAAAATGGATCACGATTGGGGGCGAGCATTATCAGCTCAAAAAGGAAACCCAATTGTGGCCCGTTCACCAGATCGCCAAGGGCAAGGGCATCAAACTGTTGACAGTAACAGCCTATCTTCCCCAAGATGAAGACAGCCAGTATTTTGTCCACAATGCGGACAAAGCCATTGCCCAGCAGTTCGAGGCGTTTCTGTACCAGCACACGCCTTATCCTGTGCCCCCGCTGCATGATGAAGCGGTAGATGGCATACTACAAAACCATGGCAGCAAAATGCCAGTGGAGGGCAGCGAGAAGATCACCGTCTATCGTTTTACCGAGGAAAAGATCATCGAAATTTTGGAGGAAATAGCATGAGACCTGAACATTACCTCAACTACGGATACACACCCACCTGCCAGGCTGCGCTCGAACGCCTGGCAGTTTTATTTTCCCCGCAAGGGCTGCGAGATGACGGGCATGGCGTTATCCGCCTGTTCGATCCCTGCGCCGGTGACGGTGCAGCTCTTGCGTACCTCGCCGATGCGATAGCCGCCAAAGGCGCCACGGTGGAGACCTACGGCGTGGAGATCGAAGAAGGCCGCGCGGCCGCGGCCGGGGATCGCCTGAACTCTGTGATCCACGGAGATTTCCGCCGCACGGCCGTCTCTCACCGCAGCATGTCACTGGCAATTTCGAATCCGCCGTATGACAATACTGGCGGTGAACAGAGCCAGGAAAAGACAATCATCCGGCGCACGCTGCCCTACCTGGTGGATGGCGGAGTGATCGCTTTGGTAATTCCTGAGCGGTTGCTGGCCTGGGCGGAGCGCAAGCTCAAGTTCAACTGGCTGGCGCTCTTCACCACCGAAGACCCCAACAGCCCTAACCAATACGTGCTGGTGGGGCAAACGGCCGAGGAGCATTATCCCCTCCCTGAGGTTGGTTCTGCAAATCCCATCACCCTTCATTCAACCAGAATCACATCGAAGAACATGATCTTCCGGGTGAGCTGGCTTACTGAGGAAGAGCGCGCCGACGCGCTAGCGAACACGCCCCTGTCGCTTCTGTATCAGGATGCATTCGCCAAACGGCAAAAAGTGATCCACCCGCTGCGTCCGGGACACAGGGCTGCCTATCTGGCCGGTTACGCAGCCACATTGCATCTTCCCCAGGGATACCTGCGAGTGGC
>JADHXE010000257.1 GCA_016783125.1 Anaerolineales bacterium | reverse complement strand
CCAATCCAGCATCTCGGCAGGACGGTTCTCGACGGGAATCTCTCCGGCCGGGTATTCGATGGCTACTTTTGTCTCCCCGGTGTGGGTCGAGATATCGAACTCAACCCTGGTTGGGTGATAGTCTCCTTGATCATCGAATGCGAGATGTTCTGGCACGAATTTGGGGATGGCGCGCATGGCAGCCTCATACCAGAGCAAATCGGCGCGCTCAGGTCGATGGGCTTCTCCATCCCGGGTGAAAACAGCGGGGATAGGATAGCCTTCATCATCAACCACCTCCCACCCATACGCCTCGATTGCATCCAGATCGTCGAAAGGCACCTGGGTGATATCGCCAAAGAAGAGCGAGTGTGCTCCCTTTTCAGGCAGCATTTCGGCGGGGTCATCGGCAAGACTAAACTGCAACATCAAGTCATCCCATTGTTTGTACAGCGCCAACCCGTATTCGACGCCCCCATTGCCCATCACTACTGCGTAGCGGGGTGCGGTTTCTGGCTCTACCTGGATGGCCAGCGGCTGCATGTTGGTCAGATGCACCCAGGGAGCGGCGCGGTAGTACTGGGCCGCCGCCTCGTAAAGCGCCTCGACCAGTTCTGGCGTGACATCTTCTTGGGAAAGCAGGCCTGTGATTTCTGCTGGCCCGCCCATCATGTGCGCTGCCATCTCCGCCAGGATTTCATCTGCGATCTCTTCTTCTGGCTGGAATGAAGCTGAGACGCCGATTTCTTCCAGCGCAGAGGCCGCGGCTTCGATCAGTGCTTCGTCTTCGAAATGGACCTGTTTGGGGCGGTGGGGTCTCTGCGAACTTCCTGGGGGCTGGTTTCTCATCGCTTCGTAGAGCGTGTCGATGATCTGATCGGAATCTGGTGGGGACGGGTAGGTTTCGATTCCTTGGACGATGCCCTGATCGAGATTGACGATCAAGGCACCATAAGGACGATATGGCTCTTCATCGGGCGGAGTGATCCAGATGCGCAGTTCGCGGACGGCGAAATACCAGGTTTCCTGGCGCTGGGGTAGTTTCGATGGCGATTTACGGGAGTGTGTCATGAGGTGTTTCCTTTTTGGGCAAACAAAATTCCATATTGCGGGTGGACTTTTTCTTATCGAAGCGCTTCATTCGGGAAGACTGACTTTACTGATGATGTGACCTCTTGATTGATTTTGCCAACGTGAAAAGCAAAAAATAGCAGGTTTTTCTGAAACCACTTCTTTTTTATTTGTCGGACAGCGATGCGATATTTTTCTATCCTGCCATTGCTTGCCAACCCCAGGTTTTGATATAGGGAAAGAATAGAAGTGAAGGATGGCGCTGTTATTTTCTATTCGCTGAAAAATCTAGCGAAATTGCGAATTTCCTGATAATCTCAAGGAGTGAATCCTGAGATAACAATAATAACAGAACGCATAGACGATTATCCACTGCTGTTGGAAACGATGATACGTTTGAGTTTTCCAGAGATAATTGATCGCCATCTGGCCTGTCATGGGTTGCACCAAGGGCTGAGTTGGGGCTGGATAGCAACGATTTGGCTGGCGCATATCCTGTCGCAAGGCGATCATCGAAAACTGCCGGTACAGGCGTGGGTAAAACAAGCCCAGGAAACCCTGATGCGGATCACAGGTATAGAAGTCTGTGAGATGGATTTCACCGATGACCGATTGACGACATTGCTGAGGCGATTGAGTAAACCAGAAACTTGGCAAGTAATCGAGACTGATATGGGACGGAACATTTTGAGAGTGTATGAACTGGAGCCGAAGGTGGTTCGTTTGGATCCGACAACGATTTCTGGCTACCATAAAGGCGGTGAAGATAGCCTGTTTGAGTATGGACACAGCAAAGATGATCCAACCTTGCGCCAAGTCAAAGCAATGGTGGCGGCCCTGGATCCACTGGGATTGCCGTTGGTGACGCAAGTTGTGGCAGGTAGTCAAGCAGATGACCCCTTGTATATTCCAGCAGTAGATCAAGTGCTCCAGATCATCGAGGGTACGGGGATGTTGTTTGTCGGTGACAGCAAGATGAGTGCGCTGGGAATCCGGGCATATGTTCATCATCTGAAACAGCACTACTTGTGTCCGCTGACGTTGACAGGGAACACGGCTGAAGATATGGAAAAGTGGATCCAGGCAGGTAATGAGGGCACAAAAGACTTGCAGTCTGTCTACGTGGAAGACGATAAAGGTGAACGCAAGCTGTTGGCGGAAGGATACACGTTCGAGCGCAGCCACAATGCTGAAGTAAATGGGGAAGCTGTGGAATGGACAGAGCGGGTCTTTGTGGTGCGCTCGGAGAGCTACCGACGGGTCTTGCTGAACGGGCTGGAAAAACGACTGGAACATGCAACAACTAGGCTCCAGGCCCTGACCCCAGCACCTGGACGCGGTAAGCGCCAAATCCGTGAAGAAAGCGATTTGATAGAAGCTGCGCAAGCCATCCTGGAAGAGCACAAGGTGGAAGGATTGCTGACCTACACTTTCGAGCGTCAGGAAAAACATCAGACCAAATACATCGGACGGGGAAGAAGCGGCCCTGACCGGCCTACACGGGAAATCGTGACCGTTCGCTACCAAATCACAACCATCATCCGTCAGGAAGAAGCTATTTCTGATATCCAAAAAACGTTCGGTTGGCGAGCTTATGCCACCAATGCTCCGACTGAACAACTGTCTTTGGAGCAAGCTGTCCTGACTTATCGTGACGAATGGTTGATCGAACGAGGTTTTCATCGCCTGAAGGGTGCCCCTTTGTCTCTAACGCCTTTGTTCGTCAAACGTGATGACCAAGTGGTCGGCCTGACGAACTTATTGAGTATTGCCGTGCGATTGTTGACCTTACTTGAATTCGTTGTCCGGTGCAAACTCAAACAGGCACAGGAAAAACTGGTTGGCTTGCTTCCCCAGAACCCCAAGAAAGGTATCGATAATCCGACCACCGAACGACTTTTGAAACAGTTTGACAACATCACTCTGACCATTGTGCATTTGCCTGACCGAATAATCCGCCACATCACTCCGCTTACCCCTGTACAAACCCGCATTCTGCAACTTTGTGGACTATCTCCCGAAATTTATTCAAGCTTGGGAGAAAATTGAGAAAAGTCAATTTCATTTCAGCGAATAATGAGCTGTTACGTATTGGTTGATTTCTTTTGCGAATTTCTCCGCTTGTTCTTCATTTATTCCCATTTTGCTCAACGCTACATTGTATGTCCTCGATAAGGGTTTCCCAACCGTTTTTACAAGGATAATGTTGAAAAATTCCAAGATGAGGATACATTGCTGAGGGGATAACCCATTTTTCTGCCAGGATAGTGGAAATCTCCGCTGTATGATTTTGGACAAATTCAATTGATCCGATAAACAATGAACCAGATAACCTTGCAAAAATGATTTTAGGTGGGGGTACTGGATGATATATTCCAGTATTTCGTCAGGTGAAATATGCGTTTGGCTTCGATTCATGCCCGGCACAAGGTATCGAATATCCGGAGCGATTGCTCCCCAGTAATATTCTTGAGGATCAACTGGTCTGATACAAGTTTCAAGTTCACTTGCTAAAATGATATGAGAATAAGGTCCCATTAATATTCACGCTATGGTACTGTAGATATTCATCTAAATTTCCTTCGACCCATTTTTATTCGACACAAACATACATTGCGATGATACCAGGATCCGTCCCCACTGCACAGCATTATGACTCACGAAATCATCCACGATCCTCGGAACATCGTTATTACAAGGGGAAAACAAAAAGAGCGAGGCTGGTGACCTCGCTCTTTGATTGAAAGGGGATACCCTTTCAATCGTCCAAGTTACATCAAGCTTTCCTCCGTCAATCCAATCCTTCGATGAACTCAGGATAAACTCTGCAACATATTCCCCAACTTCTCTGGCAGCTTCTGCCCGCTGGTGATCACCAGGCGGGGGAAAAGCGCCTCGAGTTGGGCCATGTTGCCGCGTTCGCCAAGATACAGCCCGATGGGGGTGATGCTCTGCCGTTCCAGTCGGCGCAGCCGTTCGAGCGATAACTGGTAATCGTTACCCAGCCTGCCGCTGTAAACCGGCTCACCGTCGTGGATGACCAGCAGCACCTTGCGACGCTCAGGGCGGTGACGCAGTGCCTTCTCGGCCAGGGCCAGTCCCCAGTCAAGGAACTCCGCGCCGGTCACGCCTCTGAACCCAGCGATCAGGGACTTGGTCTCCTCAGCAGCGCGAGCGCGCAACGGGGAGATTTCCAGCACCAGATCATTGATGACCGCGTCGCTGTGTTCACCGAAATAAGCCATCCCCAGGGGGATACCCAGTTCGGTGGCCGCCAGGTAGAGTGTCATCAAAGCCAAGCGTACCGGCTCGTTGATGACGCCCATCGAACCGGAGCGATCCACCAACACATAGAAAACGACATCATCTTTCTCCCTGCCGATCCCAGCGCGCCGCAGGTGCGGCATCGTTGGAGTGCGCACTTCCTGACGGAAGCTGTAACGCCCGCGCCACTCGTGCGGCATCGGGCGCACATGCGGTTGGGGGATTTTGAGCGCATCCACCAACTGGCGAGCCAGCGGTGCAGCGGCATTCTCTAACGCCGCGTAAGGCGCTGGTTGGGTGATGTCGTCACCCCTGGGAGTTGGGATCGACTCATCATCGAAGTCCGTGCCCTGCCCCGGTGATGCGCCATCGAAGGCGGACACCGGGAAAGGCAGCGCTTCTCCAATCCGTTCTTCGGGAATACCATCACCCGCACCCATCACGATCTGAAAGATCGGCAGGTCGGACAATGAATATCCTTCAGGGAGTTCCAGGATGGCCAGTATATCTCTGGCAATCTCGATCACCCGGCCGGTGTTATCAGCAGTCCAAGACTCTTCGACCAATGGCTTGATCTCGTGCCACGGGTCAATGGTATCTTGGTCTTCGATGCCCAGACGCTCGAACATCTCCGATTCACCCGCGCGGCTCTGCGCCCAGCGCCATGAAAGGCAGCAGGCGAGAGCCATCTCTGCGGGGGTGCTGTCATCCATTTGCTCGGTTCCCTGATAGATCAGGTCACCAATCAGCCGGATCAGCGCGGTGATGCCGGGGTAGTAGATGCAAATCGCGCGCTCCATGCGTTCGTCTTCGAGCGCGTTCACCAGCCAACGCAGGGCCTGTTGGTCGTCCTCCGTTGGCCAGGCATCTGTAAAGAACGCATGACCGACTTCGTGCGCCAGAATGCCCTGGGTGGCCCGGAACTGGGTCTCGACAGGTTCACCCGCAAAGAACTGCGGATTGACCACGATGACGCGCAACTTCGGGTTGTGATAACCCGTGCCCGGCCGCCCCCGATGTTGGTAGGGTTCGACCTTGATCGTGTACCGTCGGCCTTGCAGGAGCGCCTTGGTCCACTTGATCAAGCGCTGGCGGGGGCGCTGCCACCACCACCAGGTCTGCTTGGGAGAAACGGTCGTTGAAGTCATGACCGTGCTCCCACCGGCAGAAGCCCCAGGCTTTCGAGATAATCCTGGAGCGCGTCCAGGTTGCCCTGGTTGACGCGCCCGGTGTGATCCCGTCCGCAGACCAGATCAGCCCAGGTCAAGCGCGCTTGTTGCATGATTGTATGGACGCTTTCCGTACCGAGGCGCTGACACTTGCCCGCCCAGTTGAGCAGGCTGGCAGTATCGACCGCGCCGGGCAGTTCGCCATTTTCCATCATGCGGCGGGTTTCCCCAGCCAGTTTGACCAGGGCTTCGGCGGCCTTGCCTTTCAACCCAGTTCGATCCCGCAGCAGTTCGATCTCTTGCTCATATGGCAGGTACTCAAACTCGATCACGGTGTCGAAACGACGACGCACGGCGGGGTCCAGGTCGTAAACGGCGTATGCCCGTCCGAAGTTGCCCGCGGCCACAACCCGCAGATGCGCGCTGGGGCAGAAGACCAACTCAGACGTCATAGGCACTTCCACCACATAGAACGGGCCGTTTCCTAAGACATCCAGCCCCATGTGTCGGCAGACATCCCCACTCTTGGGATTCATCAATCCCAGCAGCAGGTTGATATGCTCGCGGGGCACGCGGTTGATCTCGTCGATGAAGAGCAGCACCGGGCTTGTTTGCGCCATTCGCATGGCACGCAGCAGCGGCCCGTCTGCCCATCTCCGAGAACCATCTGCTTGGGGCAGGATGGCGCCCAAGAAATCCAGATCGACCAGACCTTCCTTACCTTCGATATTGACCAGCTCGTAACCAGCGTCCAGGGCGACCAACTCGATGAGCATGGTCTTGCCCGTGCCGGTGGGACCAGCCAACAGGCAGTTCTCACCGCAGGCCACCGCGCTTCGCAGCGCAGGCCCTTGCCAGCCCTTGAAGCCGCCCAGATCGAGATCGGCAGTAGGAGCAGGCTTGGTTTTCGGCGACCGTTCGACAGGATCATCCAGCTTTCTCCTGATCAGATCAGGGTCGCTCAGGAAGTCCAGATCGAGCGGCGACTGGCTGCCCGCTACAAGTTGGGCGAAGTTGTGTGCGTGCGCTTCGGCGGAATGAAAGCGATCATTTCCCGGACTTGAAGGAGAAAACTGATAGCGCAGCAGATAATACAATTCATCTGACGCTTTCAGGAATTCGTCCTTGATGTCGGGCGAGAGACCCCAGCCATTGAACGCCTTGATCAGATCGGCGTAGGCCAACCAGAAATCGCGGGCTT
>JADHXE010000028.1 GCA_016783125.1 Anaerolineales bacterium | reverse complement strand
TGAGCGAGACCGGGAAGTACCCGAAAAATGGGATGTGTGGCGTGCGCAGCACGCCACACATCCCATTTTTCGGGGTAATCCGCTCCATTTTGCCACATCTTCTTGGGATGTTTTATTCGCTTCTCCGCAGCTTTCTCCCCAATTCCATTACCCCATCTACCCAGGCTTCCTGGTAAGCATTTCGTAGCACTTCTGGAAGGGAATGCAGTTTACGTTCGGGCGTCAACGGTTGCTCAGCCCAGACGCGGTTGACAATGAAGTTCTCATCCTTGCGCACTCCCTTGGTATCGAAAAGCAGCCCCACAAAAGAATGCATCGCCCGGATATAGGACAGCAAGCTGCGGTCGATGCCGAAGGCTGAGTGGGGGAAAGAGAAAGGCACAATCTCCTGTCCGGTGATCTCCTGGATTACCAGACAGGATTCGACGATCTCTTCTTCGATCTCAGCATCCGATAAATCCTTCAGTTTGCGGTGAGTTATCGTGTGTGCGCCGATGGTGAAACCTTCGGCGTGCATTTGCTGAATTTGTGAAATGGTCAGATAGGGTTGGTTTTCACCAAGGAAGGTTTCCCAATCCACCCCCAAAATCCGGCATACTTCGTTGATTGTGTCTTCGTCAGGTAAACGCAGTTCTTTGAGCCATTGGATTACGGCATTAGATGCCGTAGCGTCGAGGGTCGGAGCGTTGAGCGTCAAATCGCGCAGGAGCGATATATCCGCTGGATTGTCGTGCAGATGTTCAATGCACAAAGAGACTTTGTTGCGGTAGAACATGGCGCGGTTGTCGATCCAGTCAGTGGAGAGGAAAAATGTGCAGGGAATGGAACGCTCAAGTAATAAGGGCCTGACGACTGAAAAGCATTCTGCAAAACCATCGTCAAAGGAAAGATGGAGCGCTTTTTGGGGTAGCGATTCCCCGCCCGTGCGGCTGGCATGAATGCGTCCATAAGAGACGAACTGGTAGCGCTCCTGAAGGAAATTCAAGGCTTCCTCGAACTGCGCTACTGGCACCACCGGGTACAAATGCCGGGCATGCTCCATCGGCTCATCCGAGACAGCATGGTAGAAAAAATCGATGCTCTCTCTACGCATGAATAACGGATAGAGCCAGAGAGGGATAATCTTGGCAAATCTTTCAAGCAACCAAGTAAGTGTTTTCTTCATAAAATCCGTTTTCGATCAACTCTAAAAACATGCAGACATGCTAAGTGAGCGTCCAAAAATAAATTCCCTGTTTGTAGTGCTCGCTTCGCCGAAGGCGTGCCCGTGGCAAGCGTGCTGAAGCCCGCACTACGAACAAGTTATTTATGGACAGTTACTAACGTGCCGACGTGCTAACGCTTAAGAGAACGCCATATCCCCATCGACAAGCTTCAGAGTGATATCTTCCCAGGCCTGCGCTAAGGGACTGTCTTCATCTTTTGGCATGCACTGGTAAATTCGTTCTTTCTTATGTAAGAGCAGTTTGCCCAAAAGACGCGGGCGCAAATTCACGGCAGCTTCTTCCGGAATTTCGATGGTATCAGCCAGATATTCTCGTCCGAAGTGAACCGCCAGGGCCAGCACGTAGCGCCGATCGGAGGGGTTGGCAAAGCAATAATCCAACGTCTTCAGCATGAACTTGTTTCCCTTTTGGGATGCCGAGAACACCACAAAGCCTTTGTATTCATCTTCAGGAGAGAACACTTCCAACGCGATGAGACGATATATGGGACGGGCATCGCTGAAGAAATAATCCATCTCTTCGGTAATGGATTGGCCGGTTTCGACCACCCAGGGATATTTGAGCATCCAATTGACTGCATCCACCCCACGGTGTAATTCGGTCTGCGGACGGTGGGGTTGAGTGGGAGGCTCTCCTGAGATTTGATCTACCTCTTCAAAGCGGATACCAGCTAAAACTTTCGTCTGAGGGCCGCTGATCAGGGCGTAGAAGAATCTCTTTAGAACAGGACCAACCCAACCGTCGATGCGATCTATAAGGGGGTTTTTCAATTTGACTACTTTTTTAATCCGCAACAAGTGCAGCAGCTTACGATAGCCGCGCTGAAGCCAAACCAAGGGATTCAGATGCCCCATGCCAGTCGTATCCAGCCAATAATAGCTCAGAGGTTGGCGCTCCCAAAAACCATACTTACGGCACACCCGCCGGGCGTGGACGCTGCCCACAATCAAGTAATCCTGGTTGAGGCTGAGCGCCTCGGCCATAAGCTGCGCGCCAACCCCCCGGCCGCGCACCTTCGACGAGACCGACCAGGTGGTGAACCAATTGGCTTTGAAGTACTCATCGCCGTTGCGCAGCAGCAGCGGCAGAATGCCGAAATATCCCACCACTTCATCCGCATCATCTGCGTCGTCAGCATCATCGATAGCCACCAATAGGCAGACATCATTCTTGGCCGCGTAGGGGTTATTGGCATGGGCAATGGCGCGCTGCATGGTGATAGGGACAAATTGACCTTTCCTGGAGCTGCCTAAGACCCGCTCAGCAAATTCGTGTAAATCTTTGACTTTGATGTGTTCAAAGCGAATATCTTTTTGATGCATAGGATTTTATGATTCACCACATGCGAAGCACGCCCTTGGCGAGGTTCAAAGACACTGAGGCACATTTTTTGTGTCTTCTATCATCTAGAGCAGGTGGGGCGCACTTTTTCTGATGCATTTTCGGTGTAAACATCCATACTCAAGTGCACCCCACCTTATGGTTTAAACAAATCGTCGCAGAATAGATTGTACCTGCCCCAAATAGCTGTGCCCGAAGAGGTTGAGATGATTGAGCAGGTGATAGAGGTTATAGATTGGAAAGCGGGAACGATAGCCTGGTTCTAGGGGGCGCACTTCTTGATAAGCTCTGTAGAATGTCTCTGGGAAGGAGCCGAAGAGGGTGGTCATAGCCAACTCGGCCTCGGTCCAACCGTAATGTGCCGCCGGGTCGATGATGGCAGGGGCACCGCGCGAATCGGATGTAGCGTTACCGCTCCACAAGTCGCCGTGGATGAGAGATGCCGGTTGTTCGGGGATCAGATCTGGCAACTGCGTGACCAAACGCTCGGCTCGCTGAACATCTTCAGCGGCCATCAGCCCCCGCTGCTGGGCCAAGCGTGTCATATAAGATATACGATGCTCTCCAAAAAATGCATATCCATCGCCTGTCCACGGGTTTGGTTGGGGGGTGCTGCCAATGTAGTTATCGTGAGTAAAACCAAATTGGTCGTTAGTGTAATTATGCAAAGCTGCCAAACGGCGTCCGAACTCAGGCCAGTAGTCAGTGTGAGGCGGGGCTGGGGTTAGGTCTTCCATTAGGATGAAATCTTCCCCGTGTAGGTATGATTCTGGAACTGTAGGTCCATCTTCCACCTTCAACGCATGCAGCCCTTCCACTTCCCTGGCGAACATGTCTTGCGGCGTGCTGCGATTGGTTTTCAGGAAGAAGGATGTTCCTGAGTCCATCTTGATGATCATGCCATTGTTGATGCAGCCGCCGCCAACGGCATGGGTGGAAGTTATTCCGCCAAATTCGTTTTCGGCTAACCATGTTTTTATAGGTTGAGGGATCATGGCTATGGAGTAAACAAGGTAATGTCAAGTTTGCGATATCCGGCGTGCCTGCGGCAAAGTCGCTGCAACGTCTGCGAAACCTGCCTGGCCGGAGGACCGCATAGCGCGCAGGTTAGAATTCAGTCGCCGAAGGGCGACTTCGTGAATGTTGGTGCAGTTTCCAACTGCTGCTCTATAATTCGACATTGTCGAACTACTTGTACACCTTTCTATACTTTCCCGTCCTCCAGCGCGTCCAACAAGCCCTGGCAAGAGCGTTTGACAATTTGGAAAACTTCTTCGAAACCGTCGATGCCGCCGTAATAGGGGTCCGGGACCGGCGCGGTGGGACAGCCTTGAGGGTCAAATTCGCGCATCAGGCGGATCTTGGCTCGTTCTTCTTCGGTGCGCGCTAACCTGGATAAATTCGAGCGATTATCTGAGTCCATGGCGATGACCAAATCGAACGTCTCGAAATCAGGCTGCTTGAACTGCCGCCCCCGGCCGCTGTATTTGAATCCATGGCCCGCGGCCACTCGTCGCATTCGCCGGTCTGGTTGCTCCCCCACATGCCAGCCCGACGTGCCCGCCGAATCGACTTCATACTTATGCGCAAGTTTGGCCCCTTCAGCCAGATGATGGAACATACTCTCCGCCAGCGGGCTGCGCACGATATTGCCTAAACATACAAAACAAATCCGTGTCCGCGTAGCGTCACTCAATCAGGTACCTCCGTATCAGCTGGCATCTAGCGAATAATTTTTACCACAGATGAATAGGATAAATGGGATGGCTCATATGTCTAATTGCATAACACCCCCGAATCCTACCATAAATGCAAGAACCGCGTTCTTTTGCCCGAAGGGCAGAACGCGGTTCCTCTAATTTCGGGATGGTCTAATGCCGCCTACTTTTCACGACTGAGAGCATCCATCACAGCCACGCCAGCGATGTTGACGATATCGCGCACTTCATCTCCTGTCTGCAATACATGCACAGGAGCGCCGACACCCAAGAGGATGGGGCCAATCGCCCGTGCGCCGCCCAGACGAGCCAGAAGCTTATAGGCAACATTGGCCGCTTCCAGCGAGGGGAAAATGAGCACATTGGCATCTTTCACCTGGCTGAAGGGATAACGCTCATCGACAATCTCAGGCACTACGGCGGTGTCGGCCTGCATCTCGCCATCAACAACCAACCCCGGATTCTTTTCGCGGATCAACTTCAAGGCTTTTTGAACCTTCGCCGACAACGGATGCGGGGTGCTGCCGAAATTAGAGAAAGAAAGCAGCGCCACGCGCGGCTCGATTTCAAGCTGGTGGGCTAAATCTGCGGCCAGGCATGCGATTTCAGCCAGATCTTCCGCAGATGGATCGATATTTACCGTGGCATCGGCGAAAATATATACCCGGTCATTGACGACCATGATATAAGCCGCAGCAGCTTTGTCCGCGCCAGGGCGAGTGTGATGGATTTGCAAAGCGGGGCGCAACACTTCAGGATACTGGTAAGTCAGGCCGGAAACGAAGGCATCGGCATCGCCCATTTTGACCATCATCGGGCCAAACACATTGGGTTCTTTCACTTGCTCTTGCGCATCTCCAACGGTGCTACCCTTACGCTGGCGCAGTTCATAAAAAGCTTGGGCATATTCATCTAAGCGATCAAATTTGCTGGGGTTGACAACCTGGGGACAGCACCGTAAACCCAGCGCATTGACCCTTTCTTGGATCACTTCGGGACGCCCGACCAGGATGGGAATTCCAATGCCTTCTTCTTCCACCTGGGCGGCGGCGCGCATAACTTTATCCTCCTCGCCCTCGGCAAAGACAACGCGTTTCTTAGGCGAAGCGGCCTTGGCTTTATTCATAATGAAATGGCGCACGCGCTGGCCCATCCCCTGCCGATAGGCTAACTGCTCGCGATACTCATCAAGATCGATCTCCTTGCGAGCCACTCCGGATTCCATAGCCGCTTTGGCTACTGCAGGGGCCTCCCAGATCAATACGCGCGGATCCAAAGGTTTGGGGATGATATATTCCGGACCGAGCTTCATGCTATCGACGCCATAAGCGCGCAGCACGCTGTCAGGCACGTCCTCTTTGGCCAGGGCAGCCAGGGCGTGCGCGGCGGCTAATTTCATTTCATCGTTGATGGCGCTGGCGCGCACATCTAACGCGCCGCGGAAGATGAAGGGGAAGCCCAAAACATTGTTGACCTGGTTGGGGTAATCCGAGCGTCCGGTAGCAACGATAGCATCAGGCCGGGCCTCTTTCGCCAACTCGTACTTGATCTCTGGGTCAGGGTTGGCCATGGCAAAAATAATCGGCTGTTCGGCCATGGTCTTGACCATCTCCGGGGTGAGCACATCCGCCACCGAGAGGCCGTAGAACACATCCGCGCCGCGCACAGCGTCGGCCAGGGTGCGGGCATCCGTCTCAGGGGCGAAGCGTTCTTTGTACTTATTCAAACCCTCACGCCCCTTGAAAATCACGCCGCGGCTGTCTACCATCAAAATATTTTCACGCTTCACGCCCAACCGAACTGCCAGGCCAGCGCAGGAAATCGCCGATGCGCCTGCACCAGAAATCGCCACCTTGATTTCGCCGATATCCTTGCCAACCACATCTAAGCTATTCAGCAAACCCGCCGAAGAGATAATCGCCGTGCCATGCTGGTCATCGTGGAAAACGGGAATATCTAGCATCTCTTTGAGCGTCTCTTCTATGTAGAAACACTCCGGGGCTTTGATATCTTCAAGGTTGATCCCGCCGAATGTCGGCGCCATGGCCGCCACCACCCGGATCAACTCATCGGGATCATGAACATCCAGCTCGATGTCAAAAACGTCGATATCCGAAAAAACTTTGAAAAGCACCCCTTTGCCCTCCATCACCGGCTTCGAGGCCAGGGCGCCGCGGTTCCCCAAACCCAGGATGGCCGTGCCGTTGGAAATAACGGCAACCAGGTTTCCCCTTGATGTGTACTCATAAGCAAGGTCTGGATCTTCAGCAATTTCTAAAACGGGAATTGCCACACCTGGAGAATACGCCAGGGATAGATCGCGCTGCGTTTCCAGCGGTTTTGTAGGCAGGATAGCGATTTTGCCTGGTTTACCATTAAGACGATGATACTCGAGGGCATCCTCACGAGTGATTTTACTCATTATTATTGCTCCTTTTTGGGCAGGATAAGCGAACGTCGTTTTGGGTGATCATCTTTCCCAAACTCAGTTCTGCTCTCAATGCGATACAATTAATAACACCAATTCTCTCAAAAGATTTCGATTCCCACAGTTGCGTTTGTCACCAAAATAAGTGGATACATGGCCTGAATTGCTAAATCCCACGCAACTAAACAGATTATCCCCACCTGCGATATAATACCGCCCAGGAAAAAATTATGGAAGAACGCGTACAAAAAATCATGGCCCGGGCAGGGATCGGTTCCCGGCGGGCCTGCGAAAAAATAATCGAACAAGGGTTGGTCACTGTCAACGGCCAGAGAGTCACCTTGGGCATGAAAGCCGACGCCCAAAAGGATCGCATCGAAGTCAAAGGGGAGCGCATCCGCGCGGCAGAACCGTTAGTCTATATCGCCCTGAACAAGCCAAGCGGCGTGATCTCGGCGGCCAAATCCCCTGACCCGCGGCCAACTGTGCTCGATCTCGTCGATCATCCTGGCCGGCTATACCCTGTCGGACGGTTGGATATCGAAAGCGAAGGCCTGATTCTGTTAACCAACGATGGCGCCCTGGCCCAACACCTGACGCACCCGCGTTATGGGCACGAGAAAGAATATACCGTATTAGTAGCCCAACGCCCGGACGAAAAACAACTCACGGCCTGGCGCAACGGCGTCGTTCTAGAAGATGGCTATCGTACAAAACCTGTCAAAGTAAGAATCACCGGGACAAAAGGCAAAGGCGCCTGGCTGAAAGTGATCCTAAAAGAGGGACGCAAACGTCAAATCCGCGAGATGGGGCGGCTCACTGGGCTGCCCATTGTAAAAATAACCCGCGTGCGCATCGGCAGCCTCCGCCTGGGGGATCTGAAACACCGCCGCTGGCGGCATTTGACCCCCGAGGAAATCGCTGAACTAAAGAAGTAATCGAGATTTGGCCTCCACAATAACCCTGGTTATCTAACCAAAGCCGATCTGATCACCCTCACCGAAAGTATGCACTGAACCAAAGCAAAGGAAGATATACCCCGAAAAAAGGGTGTGCGTGGGGGTATGCACCCCCACGCACACCCTTTTTTCGGGAACTTTCCCTCGATGGATGAACAGTAAAGGAAAACCTATGCAAGCAGAACAAGAACACAGCACAACCTGGCTTGATAAACCTGTTCTCACCAATATCACCCTCAACTGGGAGACGTTGATCTTCGTTGCCATCATCATCCTGGCTTTCGTGACTCGCTTCTACGATCTGGAATCGCGCGTCATGAGCCACGATGAGAACTCCCATGTGTACTATGCCTGGCAGCTCTCCCAAGGCAGCGGCTACAGCCATACCCCCATGACCCACGGGCCGTATCAGTTCCATATCGTGGCCTTATCCTATTTCCTCTTTGGCGATAACGACTTCACCGCCCGCATTCCAGCAGCCCTCTTCGGCATCGCTACGATCTTCTTCCTGTGGTATTACCGCCGCTATCTCGGCCGCGTGGGGACATTAGTCGCCGCCGGGTTGATGCTGATCTCGCCTTTCTTGTTGTACTACGCCCGTTACGTGCGCAATGATATTTTCTCGGCTTTCTTTGGGATAGTAATGCTGTGGGCCATCTTACGTTATCTCGAGACAGGAGAAGCCAAATACACCTACTGGCTGACAGCGGTCACAGTGCTGCATTTCACCACCAAAGAGACTTCCTTCATCTATACCGCTCAGGCGCTGCTCTTTCTGGGCTTGCTCTTCGTCTACCAGATCACCAAAAAACGTTGGGAGGTCCCACAATACCGCAACATCTTTCTCACAGTACTGATCCTGGCTTTCGTATTCATGGCCGTAGGAGTAGGCCTCAACGCCTTCATCGAGACTCCTGAACCAGCCGCCGAAGAAATCTCCACCACGCTGCCGATGCACTTGCTCATCCCCATCGGGTTGAGCGGTCTGGCTTTTATGGCAGCCCTTGTCTTAGCAATATTCGGTTTCACTTGGGACTCCCTTCGGAATAACCGCGCTTTCAGCTTGATCTTGCTGCAACTGACCTTGGTGCTGCCGCAGTTGGCTCCCTTCCCTGCCAGAGCAGTGGGCTGGGATGCTTTGGATTACACGACCACTGGCATGTTGCGCACAGGCATCTTTATTGGCATCCTGGCCGCCATTGCTGTCGTGGTGGGCCTGCTGTGGGACTCACGCCTGTGGCTGATCAATGCGGCCATCTTTTATATCCCCTTCACCATTTTTTACACCACCGTCTTTACCAACGGCGCCGGCTTCTTCACCGGCATGGTCGGCTCGCTGGGCTACTGGATAGCGCAGCAAGGCGTCGAACGCGGCAGCCAACCCTGGTATTACTATATCCTGGTACAGATTCCTGTGTATGAATTTCTACCCCTTTTGGGATCGATTCTGGCTGGATATTATTGGATTCGGCTCAGGGGTAAGACTGCCCCCAAAGGGGACGATCAAGCTGAAATTCAGGCTGATGCGCCCCTTGAAGAGCAGAATCAGCCCCGGGCCTCTGCACCAATGATCCCCCTGTTGAGTTTCTGGTCCATCACCAGTATCATCGCCTACACCATCGCCGGGGAGAAAATGCCCTGGCTGGCCGTCCACATCGCCTGGCCGCTGATCTTGCTGGCAGGTTGGGGGTTGGGAAAACTCATCGAACGCATCGACTGGGATGCTGTCAAAACCAAACGCGGTTTGCTGTTGGTTACCCTGATCGTGGTCTTCCTGGTCAGCCTGACATCAGCGATTGGCATGTTGGCTGGCCCCAATCCCCCTTTCCAGGGTAAAGAATTACATCAACTCAACACTACCAATGCTTTCATCCTGGCTGCGTTGATAGCCATCATCTGTGTGGTCAGTATAGGCAAAGTCATCGCAGATTGGGAATTAGCGCAAATCGGACGCCTGTCCACCCTGACGATATTCGCCTTCCTGGCTCTGATCACTGCGCGGGCGGCTTTCCGGGCTGCGTACATCAACTACGACCAGGCCACCGAATACCTGGTTTACGCTCACTCCGGGGCCGGGCCTAAGATCGCCCTGAAGCAAATCGAAGAGCTATCCCTGCGCACCACCGACGGGTTAGATATGGTCGTGGCCTACGATGACGAAACCACCTACCCCTACTGGTGGTACCTGCGCAACTACCCTAATCAAAAATATTACGGGCCGAACCCCACCCGTGAGCTGCGTGATGCCCCCGTTATTCTGGTAGGAGATAATAATTTCGACAAGATCGAGCCGGTGGTCGGGCAAGCTTATCACCAGTTCGACTATATCCGCATCTGGTGGCCCAACCAGGATTACTACAACCTGACCTGGGAACGCATCAAAACCGCGCTATTCGACCCGCAAATGCGGGGGGCTATCTTCCAAATCTGGTTCAACCGCGATTATTCGCAATATGCTACGCTGAAAGGCACCGATATGAGCCTGCCCAACTGGTCGCCCTCCGACCGGATGCGGCTGTACGTGCGCAAGGATATCGCTGCCCAGGTGTGGAACTATGGCTCTATGCCCGTGGATGTAGATGAAATCCTGGCTGACCCCTATGAGGGCAAAGATATCATATTGCTGGCAGATAAGATTATCGGGGGCAATGGTACAGATGCAGGCAATTTCGAAAAGCCGCGCGATATTGCAGTGGCTCCAGATGGCACTATCTATATCGCCGATACTGGCAACCACCGCATCCAGCACCTGAGCGCCAAGGGTGATGTGCTGCACATTTGGGGTTATTTCGCCGACAGCTCGCAGACAGATGCACCTGGGGGATCGTTCTACGAGCCTTGGGGCATCGCCGTCGGCCCTGAAGGTAATGTCTTCGTCGCCGACACCTGGAACCACCGCTTACAGAAATTCACCCCTGAAGGTGAATTCATCCGCGAGTGGGGCTACTTCGGCCAGGCTGAAACGGGGACAGCTTTCTGGGGACCGCGCGATATCCTGGTCGATGACGAAGGGCGCGTCTTCATCACCGATACCGGCAACAAGCGCGTGGTAGTTTTCACCAGCGATGGCGAATTCCTGACTGCCTTCGGGACCGCCGGGCTGCTGGAAGGTCAATTCGATGAGCCGGTTGGCTTAGCTATCGATGCCGATGGCCGCATCTACGTGGCTGACACCTGGAACAAGCGCGTGCAAGTCTTCGAGCCTGATGCCAACGGGTTGAATTACGATCCTGTCCTGGAATGGGAGATCGTCGGCTGGTACGGCCAGTCGTTGGATAACAAGCCGTTTATCACCGTCGACCGCCACGGCGAGGGTCGCGTCTTTGTCAGCGACCCTGAAGGTTATCGCATCCTGGAATTCAACACCCAGGGCGAATTCGTGCGCTTCTGGGGCGACTATGGTGATGGCCCCGATGGCTTCAACCTGCCTGGCGGAATGGCAGTTGGCCCTGAGTGCGAGCTGTGGGTCGCCGATGCGGGTAATCACCGCGTTTTACACTTCATGATTCCCGCAGAGTAAGCTTAGTTTCTATCTGCATTCTTGTTCGTAGTAGGCACTTCAGTGCATATTTTTAGCAATTGCCAGAGGCGCGCCTGCGTACGAACCCAAACTGTGATCTACTGAAATTACTAATATTCAAATCCTGGAGTGACGAGCACGTGAGATATGCTCGTCACTCTGCTTTAATCTCTGTGTAATCTTGCCTTGCTAGAATTCCACCCAAATCACTCCAATTTTTGTGCAGAACAGTAAGATTTTCACAAATACTACATCTATACAATGGAACGGATTGAACCGAAAAAAGGGTGTGCGTAGGGGGCGCAGCCCCCTACGCACACCCTTTTTTCGGGAACTCCCATGTTGAGTAGTTACATGAGGTCTAATTTGAGTACGTTCATTAGAGGTACTGTCATGAAGAAAATTCTCCCCTCCGAAATCACCCCCGAAAACATTTATCTTTCTCGGCGCGATTTCCTCAAAAGTATGGGGATTGTTACAGCCAGCGCAGCGGTCTTAGCTGCCTGCGGCCCGTCGGCACCCCTGACATCGTCACCTGAACTCACCACTGAATCTGCGGGGACAACACCTGCGGCCCCCATGGCTAACACCGACGAACTGGGTGATCCCCTCAATTCCTTTGACGATATCGCCAACTATAATAACTACTACGAATTTACTACAGATAAACAACGTGTCGCTGATCTTGCTGAAGGCCTCCAAACTTCCCCCTGGGAAGTTCAAGTTGGGGGGCTGGTCAATAACCCCAAAACCTTCTCCATCGATGACTTGCGCAAATTCGAAGTAGAAGAACGCATCTACCGTATGCGCTGTGTTGAGGCCTGGTCGATGGTCATCCCTTGGATGGGATTCCCCATAAGCAAGCTGTTGGCTGAGGTCGAGCCCAAAGCCGAAGCCAAATACGTGCGCTTCGAAACCCTGGTGGATACCGATCAGATGCCCGGCATCAAGAAAAACCCCTGGTACCAATGGCCTTATATCGAGGGTCTGCGTGTCGACGAGGCCATGCACGAACTCACGCTCATGGCTACAGGACTTTACGGCAAAGACCTTCTGCCTCAAAATGGCGCTCCCATCCGTTTAGTCGTACCCTGGAAGTATGGCTTCAAGAGCATCAAATCCATCGTCAAGATCGACCTGGTCACCGAGATACCCACTTCCCTATGGATGGCTGCCGCCCATAACGAATACGGCTTCTATGCCAATGTAAACCCTGAGGTGGATCACCCACGCTGGTTCCAAGGATCAGAACGGCGTATTGGCGAACTTGGCCGCCGCGAGACCCTGGTGTTCAATGGCTATAAAAAAGAAGTCGCTCATCTCTATAAGGGAATGGATTTAGCGGTGAACTTCTGACCGATGACCGGGGACGGAAGACGGAGATAACACAACGTGAAACGTTCAACTTTCAACCTGCCACTTACTACTCTCACCCACCTTAGCGCCTGGCTTCCGTTGGCGATAGGTTTGTGGGATTTATGGCAAGGGAATCTCGGCCCTGACCCTATCCGAGAGGCCACCCTGCGAACTGGGAAATCTGCCCTAATTCTGTTACTACTCTCTCTGGCCTGCACACCTGTCAACTTCATCTTCAAGTACAGGTCTGTTCTCAAGCTGCGCCGCCCGCTGGGATTGTACAGCTTTATGTACGCCAGCATCCACTTCGCCATTTTCATCGGCGTGGATTATTTCTTTGATTTTGGGTTGATCCAGGATGCTCTTTTAGAGAAACGTTTTGCTATCGTCGGCCTGAGCACCGGGATCATCCTGCTGTTTCTGGCGATCACTTCGACTAAAGGCTGGCAGCGCCGGCTGAAAAAGAATTGGAAACAATTACATCGACTGGTTTATGCAGCAGGAATATTGGCTGTTACGCACTATATCTGGCTGGTTAAACAAGGAGTTTCGCAACCCTGGGTTTTCGCTGGGATCCTGGTTTTACTGCTATCCATGCGGGTGAAGCCAATCAAAAATTGGGCAGCTTCATTATTTCGACAACTATCCTCTCAGAGAGCCTGAATCTCTTTCCCCCTGAAAACAACCCATGCGGGCTTGAACCCTCGACCTTACGGACATGTCCGTTAGTCGAGGGGAGACACAATTTGCAATAAACAGAGTGCGCATCTCATAATAAGTAGAAGGTATTGAGCGGCCTAATGATATACAAGGCGGCTAATTGGGCCTGTGAACGAAGCGCTTGAAATGTTCGGCATTGTCACTAAAATCTAAAATTCTGTCTGATGCATCGATACCGGTTACAAACCGATTCCCTTCTACATCTTCGCACAATGCCCAGCAAACGAGTGGGAGGGGTTCAAGTTCCCCAGCATTTTCATCTAATTCTGGATACCAATCTTGTGCGGGTATTATTTGAATAATTTTTACATCGTTTTTGCCTTCGCTCATTTTCTTCTCCTTGCTATTGATAACAAACTTAGCGAAACTAATATCTTAGAATTTTCTGGTTTTACTGGATTATTGGAGTATACAAAAAATTTGACTATTTTTTTCATAAGATAGATTCAAATGCCAATTTTACTCAATCTTATTTCCCTTGCTTCTATTACATTTTTCGCAAAGTAATTCTATATTTCTAGTGGTATTGCTTCCCCCTTTTGAAACAGGGATAATGTGATCATACTCTAATTTTTCGCGACTACCACAGCGTACACATTGACCATTATCTCTTCGCCATACTTCAATGCGGACTCTTTCAGATATCCGTTGCCGTTTTATTCCCTTATTTTCATCAACAGAAACACTATACAGTTTTTTCAAACGCTCAAATTTTTTTCTGTCTTTATCAAATATTTCAAATATTAGTAATTTTATTTGCTCTTTGGAATATCTATGTGGATTTGCATGATCCCCTGTAAGCCAGTAAACATTACCCTTATAAAACCATAAATCTTTGTAAGCGGTGCTTCCTGGGTAAATGGGCCTATTTTGAAACATATGCAATTTTAGAGGATCACGAATTGGTTCTAAATCAGACTGTTTTAATGACTCTTCTAAATTTTCTCTAAGCATTTTTAGTAACTCAGGGTTTTTTACTTTAGAAAATTCCAAGCAAGATAACCAGTGATCTAATGACCTTGATTTTTTAATTGCCATGATTGAAAATCCTTTTTCCTGGGTTAGAAGCTCAGCTCAAACATTTTACGACAAAAGCGGTTGATAAAATCACCCAAATAATTCCAGGAAAAATATGATTCCAAGCATGTTTGTGTATTTTGGGTCTGCTGTTTAGATCATTGTGAAATGCTTTTGGTAACCCCTTTGCATTTTTCTTATTACCATAATACTTATAATTATAAAATAAAAATTCGCCCTTTCTTTTCAAAAGCAGTGAACCGTACAAAATTCTATAAAAACCTTGCCCTATCATACTTAGAAATAATATTAACAACCACCTAAGGAAAAGCCGATAAATGTGAATGCCATTTTCGAAACTAAGGTAGCCTTCATGATTTCCAATTGCCCTTATGTTAGTTTATAAATAGAGACACTTGTGAACAAAACAGTTATCAGAAATCTAATTTTCTTCTTCGGCAAATTCACCCAATACTCAAGCTTGAGCAACTAAATACCAGAAATTTCTGTTAGTTTACAGATTGCTTGTTGTAATGTCGGTTATCGAAAACATAAAGCAAAAATTTATTCTTGCCATACCCATTATAAATCAAAACCCCAGCCAACAAGTCATTGTTTCCCGTTCCCTGGTTACTCCCACCACTGCCCTGAGAAGTAGAGCTTGGTATCATTCAGCCAAGCGTACTGAGTGAATAGTCTCCCCCCATCGATTTGAAAGGATTAATGATCTTCCTGCCAAAGTTGGCGAGTGAGCTGGATATGCCCAAGGTGAACAGCAGTGTGCTCCAGGGCGTGCAGCAGCGACCAACCGACAGTGAAGACTTGTCCATCGCGTGGGGATTTGCGCTCTTCTTTGAGTTGACCCATGGTAAGTTTTTCCAGCGCGGTGCGGGCATAATTAGTCGAAGAATTGATTTTCTCCAGCAGTTGATCCGAGGTCAGCCCTCGAACTTGGAATTCCTTCTCGCGCACCCGGCCGGAGAGATCACCCAAGGCCATATCCCCAATCCAGTAGCGTTCGGCCCCTGCCAGGTGGGTCACCAACACATTGATGGAATTCATCTCCGCACTGGGATGATCGATGGGGACCCAATCCAGGGCCTCGGGCGGCAAATCCTTGATCGCCTCGATAATGCCCTGATGCAATTTGCTCAGCCGTTCGAGATAATCTTCGAAGAAAGTATGCATATTTTAGCCTCAGTATTCGTGCCGCATCACAGCCCCAAATGGACACTCTGGGATACACTCCAGGCAGCCCCAGCAGCGGCTCATGTCGATGAAGGGCGCCTCTTCGCGGTCAAAGCGGATAAAGGCGTTGCCGCGGCAAATCTTCTTGGCCAGACATCTTCGGCAAGCCTGACATAAATCGTCATCGACTTTGAGCATGATGGTGCGGGCGGTTCCTATGGTCATGGGGCTATTTTACCTGTAAATTTGGATGCGGGCGCTGTGCATATCTGGCCGTAGGCCCGCACACCGAAGGTGCGCAAAGCGAGCGTGGCGGACACGGATCAAACGGATATTTGTTTTTCTATCTGATTGGTTTTTATTTCAACAGAACCTTTTTCACCATCAACTATTATGTGTGAGCCTGATTTGAAGTGTTCTATGTCGATCTGATCCACGCAGGGGATTTCAGCGATGATGCAGCCCACAGCAGTGATGGTCTCACATTCGGCGTTGACGATGGCCGCGGGGGCTTTTCCTCCATGCTTTAGCCTGTACAAAGTATAGGAGCCTACCGTCGAGCCTTTGCCGGTAGGGAAAACCAGCACTTTACCCGCGATGGTTTGCCCTTCCAGTTCATGCCCGCGCTCGACGATCACCCCGGTCTCAGGGTCCACGCCGCCGTAAAAGGAGATACCCATCGATGTCACCAGGGCTTCCCCTTGGGCAATACCTTTATAAATTATGCGACCTTTTAGTTTCATCGGTTCTCAATAAATCCACGAAGATCACGAAGTTCACGAAGGTACACCAAATATTTTTTAGTGTTCCTTGGTGTCCTTTGTGGATGATTTTGTCAGCGTTCGGCTCTCAACTCCGCCTGCCATTGTTCGAAGAAATTCTCCAAAAAGCGATGTCGTTCCTCCGCCAAAGCGCGGCCGCTTGGGGTGTACATACGCTCTTTGAGTACCCTCAACTTGAATAAATGCTCGTGATAGGGGGTATGCGGTTCGCCGGGTTCTTTTTCGCCGCTATTCATGAATCGCTTCGATGGTTCGGCGTGCAGGGGTTGTTCAGCCATTACAGCATAGGCAATTGACCTCACCGCCCCGATAGCGCCGATTGCGTCGAGCTTGTCGGCGTCGAAGAGCACTTGCGCTTCCAGGCTTTGGGGCTGCTCACGGTCGTCACGGAAGCGGTGCGCCCGGATGCAATGTTCCACAGCCTGGATGCGTTCATCAGGCCAACCTTCGGATTTTAGAATTGTATGGGCAAAATCGGCGGCGGAGTGCTGATGCGTTTTTCGCCCCCCGCTGACCGCTGACCCTTCGACATGGCTCAGGACAGGCTGCTGGCCGCTATTCACATCGTGGAGAAGGGCTGCGGCGCGCACGATCTCGATGTCAGCGCCTTCGGCTTGGGCCAGGCGTTCGGCCATTTTGTAGACGCGCAAAATATGGTCGAAGCCATGCACAGGGTCGTTTTCGGGGTACCAGGATCGGGCTGTTTCGATGGTGGGCATAGAGACAGATCACAGATGGATGAATTTGAAAATAAAATGGGGTATTACTTGGGTAGATTGAGTTTATCGCGCACAAAGGTACGCACGCGAGTAGCGGCAGAGATAGCTGATTGAGCCATTTCGTTAGTGATTTTTGCGCCAGGATAGCGGGTCGCAACCGCATAGTTATCCAGTCGTTCGAGATATTTGCGAATTGATTCAAACTCTGTATTTACTGATTTGCACTGATCAAGCAAAAGAAAAAGTGCATGAGTGCGAGTGAAGCGAATACGCTGTTCCTGAAGGAACGCTTTGAGATATTTTTCAGCGCATTGCTGGCTGTGAAAACAAGCTACATCTGTTATGGGTACATCTCTACGATTCATAACTAAATTGGCAGTCTCAAAGTCGTTTTCTGCTTTTGAATACCCACTCTTCAGTTATCTCTCGCATAGAGAACTTTTCCTTGTGTAGTAATTTCTTCTAAAAACCAATCGTCAATTGCGATGCGCCTATCTATTTCTGCTTCAGAGCGGACCAAGACATCCATGCCAAACGAACGCGGTGGCAATGCGTGATATATTTCTAAAGCAGCTTCAATATCATCTTTAGGTGTATCCATAACTACAAGTAAATCAACATCGCTCCAGGGTTCAGGATTTCCGTATGCATATGAACCGAACAGAATAATCTTGTCCGGGTCGAATTTTTCAGCGATCAAGCGTGCAATGTCTTTGATTACATCCATTGGAACCGATTGATCGATAGGCAGGCGCAGATCGGGCAGGGTGGTGGTCATATGAAAGATTATACACGAAAGAAATCAGAAAATTTCAATATTTGTAGTCAACAATATCAAGACTCCAATCGCCAAAATAAAAAATAACCCGCACGAAAACACTTTCAGCGTTAGTTTCAGCACAGCTTTCAACAGGCCCCAAACCAGGCTTAGAACCAGGATAACGAGCAAGATGGTGAGTATTTGATCAGCCATATTATCCTCAAATTGTGTAAACTTGACCTTTCTTGATCACGGTATGAACCAGGTTGCCGCCGATGCGATAGCCCAAATGGCGGTAATCGGGCACGTCCAGGATCAACAGATCGGCCTGTTTGCCGGGTTCCAGGGAGCCAATCCGGTCAGCGCGGTCGATGGCAGCGGCGGCGTTGAGCGTGGCAGCCACAATGGCCTGGGCCGGGGTCAGGCGCAGGTATCGGCAGGCCAGGGTGATAGCGAACTGCATACTCTCGCACCAGGCTGTGCCAGGGTTGATATCGGTGGCGATGGCCAGGATGCAGTCAGCATCAAGGAAATCTTTTGCCGGGGTGTATTCCCCCTCGGCCAATCCGAAGGGTGTACAGGGCAGAGAGACGGCAACTGTGTCAGATGCTCCCATGGCTGCGATATCTTCCTTCGATGTGACTACCAGATGATCAGCAGAAGCCGCGCCAAGTTCCGCCGCCAGCGCCGCCCCGCCCAGGTTGTCGAACTCGTCGGCATGGATTTTGAGCGGAAAGCCCAGCTCACGAGCCGTTTCCAGGATTTGCCGGGACTGCTTCAAGGTGAAAGCCCCCGTTTCACAAAACACATCGGTGAATGGTAAATTGGTGATTGGTTGACCGGTGACTGATGACTGGTGACTGGCAACTGATAACTGATTACTGATAACCGCTAACTGATGCTGCCACCATTCCTTGAGCGCAGGCAGCATATCTTCGCAAACCAAGTCAGTGTAACCCTGGGGGTTGTCTTTGTATTCTGGGGGAAGAGCATGAGCACCCAGGAAAGTGGGCGCCAGTTCGATGGGGCCTTCCGCATCCAGGGCCAGCACCGCATCGAGCGTTTTTAGTTCAGTTTCAGTGTTTAGTCCATAGCCAGATTTGACCTCGGCTGTGGTGGTGCCATTGGCGAACATGCGCTCCAGGCGTGGGCGAGTCTCGGTGAGCAGTTTTCCCAGGGATGCCGAGCGGGTATTCCGAACTGTCGAAACGATACCGCCGCCCGCCTGCATAATTTCCATATAAGTCTTGCCCTGAATACGCATCTCGAATTCAGCCGCGCGGTCTCCTGCCCAAACCACATGGGTGTGTGGGTCGACCAGTCCGGGCATGACCACGCGCCCTGTGGCATCGAGCATTTCTTCATCGGCATAGATAACGCGCATCTCGTCGCTGGGGCCAACCGCAGCGATGAGATCATCATCGATCAGCACGGCGCCATTCTCGATAATGCCCAAATTCCCCAACGCGTGACCCCGCTGGGGCGGCCCGGCAATTGTCAGTAACTGCGCAGCAGAATGGATTAACATTTCAGGTATCAGGTATCAGGTATCAGGTATCAGGTATCAGTCTTCTGTCCATTAGATTATCCCACGCCGAAGCAGATTTGCCCAAACGCGAATCTTAAAGTTTACAAACGCCTAACAGTACCTCTTTCTCATTTGCGATTTTTTAAGGTTGTGTGTATAATCAATCAAGCCTAAGGAAACAGCCGCCATTCAGGGGGCTAAGATCGTAGTTTAGTAAATAACAATCGATGAAATCGAAAATTCTATGTGTTGAAGGTAAATACGCAGGGACACCAGTATTCGTTGAGCAGCTAAAAGCCAAGGGATACAAGGTTAGCAACGCGCTTACCGGAAAAGATGCCCTGGCTTCTCTAGCCAGTTTCAGGCCCCAGGTCGCAGTTGTCAACGCGCCATCGATGCGCACCACAGGCGTCCGTATTTGCCGGGCGCTGCGTGAGAATAGGCGAAGCTTACCCATCATCTTGATCTATGATGAAGGCAAAGAACTTTCGGTTGATGATGTAGCAGCTAACGAAGTTTTAGCGTTACCCTTTACGGTGCGCAAACTCAACAACCGCATCAAATCCCTGCTGCCATTGCAGAGCAAAAACTGCCTCAAGGCTGGGACGATCCAACTGGATTTAGAACAGCATCAGGTTCGCTGTCAGGGACGCAAAACCCATCTCACCCCTCGGCTGACTCACTTGTTAGCAGTGCTTATGCGTGAGCCTGGCACAGTGGTCAATCGCGATGATCTCTTCCGCGAAGTGTGGGAGACTGATTTTATCGAAGACACCCGCACGCTGGATGTGCATATCAGTTGGCTGCGCAAAGCGCTCGAAAAAGACCCCCGCAAACCCAAATTCTTGAAAACCCTGCGTGGGGTTGGCTACCGCTTAGACGTTTAGCGCCAATTGTTCCCCGTTGATTTTCACCAACCGAATAGCGATTTTTTCACTTAACGATGGTAATGTTAACTCGTTGGGGATTTTCCCTTTGCGCAGCGGACGGGCTGCCTGGGCTGCGCTGTGGAAAATTGCCCCGTCCCAGGCTGGACCAAAGCGGTTTTAGAATTCGATATCAATCTATCAATCATAGGCGGATATATCAATATAAGGCGTATCGGGAGCATCTATCCATTCATTAGTAATTGGATCTTTTTGAATGGTCTGCGGGATTGCTATTTTCCCCTGCATAAATTCCCGCCCACTGGCTGTTAACCGCCTTTTTCTATTATCAGGATTATCTTCGACTAACAGCCACGGCACATAACTTAGTTTGCTGTGATTCCCATAAGCACCTCTCCCTACCTCAGTTAGAATTTCATCACGACTAAGTTCACGCTCGTTGCCATTATTCCAAAGCTTGTTGAGTATCTGTTTTAGATAACCCGTAAATCTTTCAGTTTGGGTAGAATATCCAACATTTTTCACAAACGGGAAATCGGGAAGAGTATCGCCCAAATACAATCGGGGATTTGCATCCGCAGGATCTGTTTCAATTCGTTCGGTAAGCAAGGGAAACATATCTTGCAGACCAAGCAAAAACTTATTTCTACTTTGAATGCCTTCACTAGCAATCTCAAAGAGATACTGGCTAAATACTCCCCCAGTTGGGCTTTCAATAGATACCTGCATATCGGAACATGAACAAAGCAATGCGTGATTACTCGCGGTTACCCGACGAATTTCACTTTGCATTGTAATTATTGCATCACGCGGTGAGATATGAAGTGCACTGCTTGCACTCCCACTGTAACACGCGTCAATAATTACAACTGGGGTTACATCCATGATAGATAGTGATTCTAATAAGTCGCTGAACTTAAAAACGGTCAAGGGTAAAACCGTATTTACACCTGGATGGATTAAAGTATCAGTTGCGCAAAATCCAAAATCATCGCGGCCAACTGGCTTTCCGTGTCCTGAGAAATAAAACACTAGGATATCGCCACGGGCGGAACGCTGCAATGTATAATCGCTTACAATACTGCGTAGTTGCTCTGTCGTTGGATTGCGAAGTTCTATAAACTGATGTGCTTCATATAAAGCTGTATCATTTGACTCGACAAGTAATTGGCGTAAATTCGAGATATCATTTCTAGGTCCCCTCAATCGTCGCATATTTTGATAATTTTCCACGCCCACTGCAAGAACAGTTACCCGCGAAGCCATGTTGATGTTCATGTTCATTTTCATCTCCACCGGATTAGTTTCTTTACATAATCCCTATTTATCGCTAACTAATCTTGGTCCTTTGTAAATTAGTATAGCATTTAAAATATTCCCCCACAAGTCAACCATCCGAAATGCACATCAAGAAAGGTGATTTTATTGTGAGAATATCTCGATGAAATCAAGTACTAATCTCTTGTTTTTTTAAAGTGCAGTATTGCTTTATACAAGGTGTTATTGTACAATAACAACCAGAATATTAGTTCTAAATTTCCAATATTGGGGTTCAATTACTAGAAGAGAGAGAATTGTCTTTGATCCTATGAATAACAAAGTGTATTTTGGCGACAACTTACCAATCTTACAAAATATGAGTAGTGGCTCGGTTGATCTTATATACATCGACCCGCCGTTTAATACTGGAAAAACCCAAAAACGCACACAAATCCAAACGACTAGATCAACTAATGGCGATAGAACAGGATTCAATGGGGAAAAATACCAAACGGTCAAATTAGGAACAAAGGAATATTCTGATATATTCGATGATTATTTGGAGTTTTTAGAGCCACGTCTCTTAGAATCGTATCGAATACTTTCACCACATGGAATACTATACTTTCATATTGATTATAGAGAAGTACATTACTGTAAAATACTACTTGATCAAATTTTTGGTAGAGAATGCTTCCTAAATGAAATAATCTGGGCATATGATTATGGAGGAAAATCTAAGAGTAAATGGCCTGCTAAACATGACAATATCCTAGTATTCGTAAAAAACCCAAAGAGATACACTTTTAATGTTGATAATATCGATCGTATTCCATATATGGCACCTGGCCTTGTTGGGATTGAAAAGGCAAAACGTGGCAAACTTCCTACTGATACTTGGTGGCATACCATAGTGGCAACCACTAGTAAGGAAAAAACAGGATACCCAACACAGAAACCTCTAGGAATCATAAACAGGATTATAAATACATCATCTAATAAAGGTGACTTAGTTCTTGACTTCTTTGCGGGGAGTGGCACAACAGGTACTAGTTGTCTAGAGTTAGAGCGCAAGTTTATCTTGGTAGATAACAATGAGCAAGCTTTACAAGTAATGGCCAGGAGATTTAAAGATTACCCATCTATTGAATGGATGGGATTCGATCCAACCCCATATCAAAATTTAAAATAAACGGCCATCTGAGTGATGGCCGTTCTTTTTGCTATTCCGAGTTATCTTTATTCTAAATTCTGCTTTCAAATATAACTTCCAGTTACTACCGTACTAACTTCCAGGCTCCGGGTAGGAGTAATACTGCCAAAGCAATTTTAATGGCATCACCTACCAGGAAGGGATGGAAGCCTAACGATAGCGCGCTGCTCATATCGCCAACATAAATTGTCAGCCAGATCAGGCCAAAAGTGTAGATGATCATCTCGCCAACCAGGAAGGGTAAGAGGGCTGTGCGGATGTCTCGGTCAAAACCTTGTTCAGCCAGCCAGCCGACCACAAAAGCCGCGCCGACGAAACCGACCAGGTATCCACCGGTTGCGCCGGTCATATAGGCTAAACCCTGGGCGCCGCCAGCGAAAACTGGCAGCCCAGCCAGGCCCATACCTAGATAGAGCAGCATACTGAGGCCAGCGCGGTTCTTGCCTAAAGCAGCGCCAACCAGTAAAACGGCTAAAGTCTGCCCGGTGATGGGAACTGGTGTGAAAGGCAATGGAACGCGGATTTGAGCGAAGGCGGCTACTAACAGGCTGCCGCCGATGACTAATAGTGCATCTCGAACGAGATGGTTCGTTTTAGGAAATAATCGTTGAGTGATTGTAGGTGCGATGGTTGTTTGCATGATGTTATTTTCCAAATTTCTCTTTTAGTAGATATTCTAACGTCGGCTGACCAATTTCCTGCAGTTCGTAGCGTACCCGTTGAGTGGGTTTGTCGATCTTCAGCACGTGGCCCAGATCAATGGGCGTGCCGATGATCACCAGGTCAACATCCGCGCTGTTGATGGTCTGCTCCAGCTCGCGTATTTGCTCATTGCCGTAGCCCATCGCCGGGAGCACGTCACCGGTGGTGGGGTATTTGGCGTAGATCTCTTTGATGGTACCTACTGCGTAAGGTCGTGGATCGACGATCTCAGCTGCACCGAAACGACGAGCGGCCACCCAGCCAGCGCCGTAGGCCATCCCTCCGTGGGTCAGGGTGGGGCCGTCTTCCACCACAAGGACGCGTTTCCCGCGGATCGCAGCAGGATCATCCACAAACAAGGGCGAAGCTCCCTCTATAATCACAGCATCCGGCTGAAGGGCGCGTAAACTCTCATGGACGGCCATCACCGCCTCGGCGTCAGCAGTATCCACCTTATTGATCACGAAGATATCTGCTAAACGGGCAACCGCCTCGCCGGGGTGATAGCTTACTTCGTGCCCAGGGCGATGGGGGTCCGCCACCACGATGGACAAATCGGAGATATAGAAAGACATATCGTTGTTGCCGCCGTCCCAAAGTATGATGTCGGCTTCCTCTTCAGCCTGGCGCAGGATGGCTTCGTAATCCACACCGGCGTAGATGATCACATCGTTGACGATATGGGGTTCGTACTCCTCGCGCTCTTCGATGGTGCAATCATATTTATCCAAATCGCTGAGTTGCGCGTAACGCTGCACCTTTTGTGCCACCAAGTCGCCATAAGGCATGGGGTGGCGGATGGCAGCCACTTTGAAGCCCATATCCCGTAAGATCAGCGAGACCCGGCGGGTGGTCTGGCTCTTGCCCGCACCGGTGCGAACCGCGCATACCGAAACCACCGGCTTCTTCGATTTGAGTTGGGTGCTGTTGACGCCCATCAGCCGGAAATCAGCCCCGGCAGCCAGAACTTCAGAGGCCTTGTGCATTACGTACTCATGGGGGACATCGCTGTAAGCGAAGATAACCTGCTCGATTTCTTTTTCCTTGATCAATTTGATCAAATCACTTTCAGGATAGATGGGGATTCCCTGGGGGTATTGTGAGCCAGCTAACTCTGCTGGATACTGGCGCCCCTCGATGTTGGGAATCTGGGTTGCGGTGAAAGCGACGATTTCATAGTCGGGGTTATCCCGGAAAAACACATTGAAGTTGTGGAAATCGCGCCCGGCGGCGCCCATGATTAGGGTACGAATTGGGATCATGAAATTGAGTTTCTCCTTGTTTTGGGATTGGGTAATTAGGAAATTGGTAGATTGGGGATTGGGAACCAATTACCAGTCTACCAATTTACCAATTTCCAACTCACATAACTTCTGGTGCTCGAATGGCTAACAATCGCAAGGCGTTAGCGATAGTCTGCCTGGCGGCAGCGATCAAACGCAAACGAACTGCGCGTATGGCTTCCGTCTCGGCTTTCAGGACGGGTACAGCATGATAAAAACTGTGGAAGGCCGTCGCCAAATCGAAGGCATAGCTCGCCATCACCAGGGGGCGGTATTCCTTGGCTGCCTGCTGCACCACAGAGGGGAAGCGGGATATCATCTCGACTAATTGAATCTCATGGGGTGTAAGCTCATAATCAAAGGCCGCCTCCGCAGGGAGTTCATCAGCCTTGCGCAGGATACTGCTGGCCCGCACGTGCGCATTTTGAATATAGGGGCCGGTATGCCCGTCGAAACTGAGGGCTTCGTCGATATCGAAAACGATATCCTTGTTATTATCCACCGAGAGCATAGCGTAAGCCAAAGCGCCCAGCCCAACTTGCTCTGCCACATCCATGCGTGCCTCTTCCGCAAGATCAGGATTCTTCTCAGCGATCTCAGCCAGTACGCGCCGAATGGCCTCATCGGCAACATCTTTGAACAGCACCACACGTCCGCGCCGGGCTGACATGGCTCCCTCAGGCAGGCTGACAAAGCCGTAGCCGAGATGATGACATTTTTCAGATTGTGGGAAACCCCATAACTTCAAGATAGCAAAGGTTTGCTGCATGTGCAGACTCTGGCGGATATCGATCACATAGACCGAGCGATCAACGCTGTATTTCTCGAATTTCTCTTTGGCCAAGGCTAAATCTTTGGTCAGGTATAGCGTTGTGCCATCGTTGCGTAAGATCACATTGGTGCGGTATTTCTCTTTCTTCAAGCCCAGTTTTTCATCGATCCTGACGATCACTGGCCCGCCTTCAGGGCGCTCGTCATCGGCGATACCCTTTTTGATGAGTTCCTCGACAATCGCCTTGGAGGGCTTATCGACCTCGCTTTCGAAGAACCATACATCGATGTCGATATCCATCATGCTCAAAATGTCGCGCAGTTCTTCCAGACTCCACTCGCGCGTCTCTAACCAGAGCTGGCGCATGTACGGGTCTCCGGCATCCCATTTGCGGTACATCTCGCGCCGCTCGGCGTCGTAGGTCTCGCGCTGAGCTTTTTCCTCGGGGGTTTCATCATCCTTGGGCGTCAGCAGGTTGGTGGCTTCAACATACAGCTTCAGCAGCCACTGCCCGCGCTCATGGATATCTTCAGGTTCCTGGCCTTTGTAGAATTTGTCATAGGCCCACAGTACGGTGATCACGCCCAGGCCGATGTCGCCAGGGTATGAAGCGCGAATAGTGTCGAACCCGGCAAATTCCACCAACCGGGACAGCACTTCCCCCAAAATTGAATTTCGATAATGTCCAATGTGGAAAGAGTGATGGGTATTAGGTTGGGCGTACTCCACCATCACGCGTTCAGCTTTGGCTTCGCCGTGCCCAAAGTCGGCCCCATCCTCTAGCACCGTGTCGATCACGCGGCGGCTGAACTCACTCGATGAAAAATAAAGATTGAGATAGCCCTTGACGGACTCCACCCGGCTGAACCCCTCGGGCGTGCCAATTTGGGAGGCCACACCTTCGGCAATCTCTTGGGCGCGCGCCGGCACGTTGACTTTCTTCCCCGAACGAGCTTCCTGCGCGGCGATCTGGAAGAAAGATGTCGAGATGCCCCAATCCCCGCTGAAGGGGATCGGTTTCCACTGCAAATCTTGGGGAGCAGGGATATCGTTCTCGGCGCAATAAGTTTGGATTAATGTTGTGATAGATTGTTGTTCAACTTCAAACATAGATCACCAAAGGATGAAACATGGAGCCGCAGGATTGGGTTTGGGTTGGTTTCTGCGGGTGAAGATTATACCATCCCCGAAGAGGATGCCATCTCCTAAAAGCCATCTCCGTGTGTGCGCAATACAT
>JADHXE010000027.1 GCA_016783125.1 Anaerolineales bacterium | reverse complement strand
ATTATTCATGTTGCTGGCGACAGTCGCCTGGTCAGCAGTGCGCCCAGCCCAAAAGCGGTACAGCCAGGGGATATTCCCATCTGAGGTGGCATTCAAACCCAGTTTGAACTTGCGTTTGTTCATGGGGGTGTTGTGGGCAAAGCCAAAATCCACGTATTCGCTGTCTGCGTAGCGGCCATGGGCAATAAAGGCCGTCAGGTCATAGAAGATGACTGACAAGTCAATGTCCGCCTTGCGCATCGCACGCTCCACCACTGCCAGCCAGATTGTTTCCAGATGAGGATAAAGGGCTTCCAGCTTGCGTCCCAAACGGTCGTCATTGTACTTTGCTGCCGGGATACCGAGATGATGCACCAACACTGTACGGCCAACCCAATCGGCAACCCGGTAAAGGGGTAAGGGAAACATCAGCCGGTTCAGCACAATGACCAACGCCACAGTCCCATGATCTATTGTGCTGCGTGTGGCACAGTGCCGGTTGATGATGTGACGCACCTGGAGGGTTTCCAACAGCGCATATAATACCGGCAGCGACCCGATCTGATAATGCTGCTGTCTCATCGTGAGCCAGTCTACAAACTGCGCCAAGGTGACGGCCCCGGTCATCGCCAGTCGCGCCCGGCGTGCGGCCCATTTGGCCCGCCGGTAAGCTTTCTGCCAAGCCCGGTACTTCCGTAAGCCTTGTTTCTTCCAGCGAGCGCGTGGCAGCCAGGGAAAGAGCGACCCCTGCTGCGGATTGTGCATAACCACACCCAATAATGGTGTCGTGACAGACGGGATTGTCTCCCTGGTCGCTGTTGGTGGGCTGAAGACGAATATCGCTATGAACCAGAATATCCACACTAATGTTCGTCGCAAAGTTGTTTTTGTGGCAAAATACATGGGAAGGTGCCTCCGGTGAAGTGGGTTTGCACCATTAACTTTGCCATAAAGGGGGCATCTTCGCCACCTTTTGTCTCTCTATTCGGTTTTTAATGTGCGAAATTTAGGCTAAGGGGAGCAGATTATATGGATATCGGTAGCTTTCACAGATATTTCTCTTGACTCAGAAAAAAAAGCCCAAAGGCGAAACCTTTGGGCTTGGGTGTGTTATTGTAATGAAATATTCAATCCATCACACCTCTTCAAGAGGTGCTTTGTGATCAGTAAAATTTTGATATAACCAGCAACGAACTTCATGTCCTTCCTTGAAACTGATCAAATCAGGCATCTCTTTTTCGCAGATATCCAATCCATGCTCGAGGCGTGCTTCACACCTGGGGGCGAAGGCACACCCGCGGGGCAGGTTCACCAGGCTGGGCACATTGCCCGGGATCACATCCAAGCGTTCCTGCAGCGTACCCAGTACTGGGATCGACCCGATCAACCCTTTAGTATATGGGTGGAGTGGCTCATCAAAGAGAATTTCCACACTTGTTTGTTCCACAATCCGCCCAGCATACATCACTGCTACCCATTCAGCCATCTCCGCGATCACCCCAAGATCATGGGTAATCAGCACAATAGCCGTGCCTATCTTCCGATTGAGATCGCGCATAAGGTCTAGTATCTGCGCCTGGATGGTGACATCCAAAGCCGTAGTCGGCTCATCGGCGATTAACAACTTTGGCCCCATCAACAAGGCCATAGCGATCATTACCCTTTGCGCCTGGCCTCCAGACATTTCGTGTGGGTATGCGTGAGCCTTGGTTTCAGGTGATGGAATACCCACCTGACGCAACATTTCTACAGCCTGATCCCAGTTCTCTTCCTTACTCAATTGCTGATGTATTTCGAGCACTTCTGCAACTTGCTCTCCCACGGTAAATACCGGGTTCAAGCTGGTCTGAGGCTGTTGAAAAATCATCGAGATTTTGTTTCCGCGGATTTGTCCTAATTCTTCAATGTTAAGCTCTCTCAGGTTCTGCCCATCGAACTCGATCTCCCCTTCAACGACCTTTCCTGGGTTTGCGATCAAACCGATCAATGAAAGCGAAGTAACGGTTTTTCCACAGCCAGATTCTCCGACGATTCCGACAATTTCCCCCTCTCTAACCCGAAAATCGACACCATCCACGGCTTTGACAACACCATCTTCGGTATAAAAGTATGTTTTAAGATTATTTATATTTAGGAGCGGTTTTTTATTTGAATTATCCACTAAGATACCTTTCTAAGGTTGGCTCACTCACCTGCCCGCCAGCAAGCGACCCAATGATCAGGATTGAACTCTTCAAGGGGCGGTGCTTCGACATGGCACTGATCGACAGCTTTCCAGCAACGCGTGTGGAAACGACATCCTGAAGGAGGGTTGACAGGAGTTGGCACTTCACCTTCCAAGATGATCCTTTCCCGCGTAATCTTCGGATTAGCAATGGGAATAGCCGACATCAACGCCTGCGTATAAAAGTGCAGTGGGTTACTAAAATAATCTTCGCGCGGCGCCAGTTCCACAATCTTCCCTAAGTACATTACGGCCACACGATCCGAGATATGCTCGATGACAGAAAGATTGTGGGCAATGAACAAATACGTCAGATTAAAATCTTCCTGAAGATCTTTGAGCAGGTTTAAAACTTGCGATTGGATTGAAACATCCAGTGCAGATACCGGTTCATCACAAATGATAAATTCCGGTTGCAAAGCTAAAGCCCTGGCAATCCCAATTCGCTGACGTTGTCCTCCAGAGAACTCATGCGGGTAACGGTGAGCATGATAGGACTCCATCCCGACTTTTCTCAGCAGATCGTTCATGACGTCGATTTGCTCGGCTCGGTCGCCGATATTATGAATTTTTAACCCGGCCATGATCGAATCACCAATAGGGATGCGGGGATTTAATGATGCATAAGGATCTTGAAAGATGATCTGCATCTTGCGGCGCATTTGCTTTATCTGACGACGATCCAGGTCATAAACATTTGTGCCGTTGATCTCTACGCGACCATTGGTTGGCTCTAATAATCTGAGCATGGTCCTGCCCACTGTGGTTTTCCCACATCCAGACTCACCAACTAATCCAAGGGTTTCCCCATGCTTGACAGTGAAACTTACCCCATCAACAGCTTGCACCCAATTAACAATTTTCTTGAGCACCCCTCCGCGAATCGGGAAATGCTTGACCAAATCTTTGACAACGATCAAATCATCCCCACGGTTATTCCCCTTTTTAGAGAGGATCGACAACTTTTCGCTCATTAAGTCTCCTTGAACCAGTAATTTCTATTCTGCTTCGGTCACTATTTTTAATTTATGCTCAAACGCTCCAGCTCCGGGCTTCTTGAAGTTGGAGCTTTTTAAGAATCTATACTAAATGCGTCGCACTGACACGAGTGGAAACATCGATCTCCTCAAGTTCTCGGAAGAAAGGCTCCGGGTCGATAGCCAGTTCGGGCGGATAGACACCCGTGTCGATCTTACTCTCCGCCAGCCAGATGGCCGAGATGGCTGGGACAGCACCCGTTGGCCAGGCACCCTTGCAGGTCATCGTCCCTAATCGATATGTAATTTCTTTGCCATCTTTTGTACCGTTGATCTCAGTGACGATCTCCTTGACCCAATCGGGTGGCTGGACTTTCGGCGGTGCCATATACTCAACAAGCTCGGGGACATAGCCGCTCATCAGTGCCATCATGAGATCGTGTGGTACAACTTGCTGTCCTTTGACATCAACCGGCTGATCACTATTAAAGCCAAAATCAACCAGAATGCCCACCTTCTCAATCATCTCCTTGGCCATGCCCCAGTAGTTGATCTTGAAGAAACATTCTTGCACACCTTTTTCTTTGAAGGAGACTGGCAAGGTTGCCACTTCTGAGTGCAAAGAAAGATGCATGGGCAGCATACCCAAAGGCTCTATAAACCAATAATCTTCAAAGCCGCTCAAGGGTGGCTTGGCTTTGAACTCGCCATCCTCGAAAACCATCGGTTCAACGGTCAGCTCTTCCACAATGGTCGGTACGGCATACGAAAAATGCGTACTGTCAGGTGGTGGGGGTTTGATGCCATCATAGATCTTGATACTCTCGATGGTGTCCAAACGGTCTGCTGCAAAACGCGCCTGGATATTAGGTATACCCGGCGCAGACCCAAGCCCCAGGATGGCGCTAATCCCGGCATCCTTGAAGCGCTGGTGCAGTTCGAGTTGTTTTCGAGTGAGGAAGAATAACCCGCCCATATCACAATAATGGATCCCAGCTTCCAGGCAGGCCTCCATCACCTGAAGGTTTGTGTAATAAACGGTTGCATTGAGACAGGTGTCGGCACCCTTGAGCGCACCCACCAAATTAGCCTGGTCATTGACATCGACAGCCTGGATCGAAATCTTCGAGCTGCTAAGATAATCTGCCACGATCTTGGCGTTTTCCATGTTGATGTCTGCTATGACAATTTCATCGACGCGCGAATCGTTGGCCAATGCTTGGACCGAGACACAACCCATTTTTCCAGCACCACCTAGAACTACAATTTTCATGTAAAGCCTCCTAAAATGCTAAACCACAGAGACACAGAGAGCACAGAGTTATCAAAAATTTAGAGAACTCTTCTAACTATGCCTTTTTTGAGAATGGGAACATTGAAATTGATAAGCAGCCCAACCCTACATTCCGTGAGCTTTAGATACGTTAGAAGTTGAGCTTCATGAACTGGAGCAATAACGTCTACCGCTTTGATTTCTACGACGACTTTTTCAGCAATGATGAAATCAGCACGATATCCACAATCCAGGGAGACGTTTTTATAAATCACGGAAATAGGCACTTCTTGCTTGAACAGCAAGCCACGTAGAGTGAGTTCATGAGCCAGACATTTATGATAAGCTGATTCCAACAGGCCAGGACCCAAGAAACGATGCACTTCAATTCCAGCGCCAATGATCTGATGCGTCAGCTCTTCTTCAAAAAGGACACTCTTATCGTTTTTCTCAGTCACAAATCAATCTCCGTGAACTCCGTGTCTCCGTGGTGAAATTCTCTGGAATGCATACTCAAGTTACATCAAATCAGCCACCCACTCCAGGCCTAATTCTGCGAGCCTGGCCTTTGTGGGCGTACCAGTGGATACGTCCCACCCGGCTTGACCGTAATACATATCTTTGGCGTCTTCTATCTCCTTTTCTGTTAATGCAACGCCATCAGTGGCTCCCCCCACTCGCGGGTGGAATAGTTTAGGCGAAAGTTTATCTTGATCGCGACCGAACCCTTCGCGCGCATTATATGCCCGCAGCATATTCAAACGCCGGGCGCCAACTTCCAACAGTTCTTCCACACTTACATCCCACCCTGTAACCAATTCAACAACCTGTCTTAATTGCTCAGAACCATACAATTGCCATGCAGGCCCAAAAACGAACTGGCATACATTGATGGAATCCATCGTGGAGTATAAATACTGAGTCGTTAAGGCATAGTGAACTTTTTCTTGATTGAGATTATCGGCAGTTTGTGAATCAATGAGGCCAATCTCTTTCATTCTTTCTGGATAATCTTCGTAGGAGGGGTCATGCTCGTGGGATTGGTGATCAGCGCCAAAAGGATTAACCGCGTAGATCAGTCCCAATGATCGTTTCACTTCGGGCATGTGTGCTGGCAGTTCCATTCCCTTAGCAGTCACAACCAACTCCTGTCCCTTTCCAAGCTTTTGAGCCGCAAGCGCAGAGCCCTCTGCCAAGACATCGCCAAAACCTTGTCGTTTGGCGATCATCTCCGTCATCTCGGTCATGGCTTTTGCATCACCAAAACGCAGTTCGATTCCGCCGGTATCATCCTTAGTGAGAATACCTTGTTCGAAACAATCCATTGCCCAGGCTATCGTCGCCCCGCAAGAAATGGTATCCATGCCGTACTGGTTGCAGTACTGGTTGGCAAGCGACACTGCGAGCAAATTGTCGATACCACTGTATGAGCCAAACGTAGCCAGGGTTTCATATTCCGGGCCACCGTGAACCGGATCGACCTTGTAATCCCCTTCAGTGATTTCAACAACCCTCTTGCATTTGACCGTGCAGGCATAGCAGGTATCACGTTCCTTGAGAATCGTATCGGACATGGTCTTACCATCGATGGCTTCGGCACCTTCAAATGTTCCTGAGGTCCAGTTTCGAGTCGGCAAACCCCCGGTCTCATCCTGCCAACTGGTAACCTCTGCCGTGCCATAGACACCCAGGCCGAAGACATCCGAATCGGGGAAGTTCTTGGCCCCCCAGCGGGCCAGATCATTTAGGCCAGCTTTATCTGCAACCGTTGGGCGCATTTTGCCTCGTACGGCGATCGCTTTCAGGTTTTTGCTGCCCATCACTGCCCCCAGACCTGTGCGGCCGTTGGCACGATTGGCCATGCTGATCAGCGCAGCGAAACGGACCAAATTCTCACCTGCAATCCCTGTTTGGAGAATTTGGATACGTTTATCATCCAATTCATCTTTGATCAGGGTTTCTACTTCAGCAGTATCTTTGCCCCATAAATGATCTGCTGGGCGCAATTCAACTTCACCTTCTTTGATCCAAAGATAAACGGGCTTTTCCGCTTTCCCGTACAAAATTACACCGTCAAACCCGGAGAACTTCATCTCGGCGGGGAAGAACCCGCCTGATTGAGAATCCCCAATCGCGCCCGTGAGGGGTGATTTGGCCGACGCGGTGAGCCGGCTTTGTCCAGATATGGCCACGCCGGTAACTACACTAAGCGTCAGCGCAAGTGTATTTTCAGGGTCAAAAGGTCCAACACTCGGGGGAGTGTTCTTGAGTACATAATACATCCCCAAGGCACTGCCACCCATATATTTGCGATAGAATTCCTCGGGAGGCGTTTCGACCTCCCACGAGAGATCATTCAAATTAACATGCAGGATTTTTCCGTGATATCCGTTAGGCATGGGATACTCCTTTCATATTAGGTAGATAGGATAACGTGTATCCAAGGAAAACGGCTTGATAAAAAACTTTCCGTTTTATACTTGTCTACTTTGGATACCCAGAATACCATATTATTTCTTTACTGCTTCAACTGCATCATTGAACACATTCAAAGTTTCATCTACATCATCACTGCTCAATGCGTAACACAGGAACCAAGGTTCGCGGCCATCCCCATCGGGTTGAACACCACGCTTGATCAGTTCCATGCTAATTTCTTCATAAAGCTTACCATCGCCGGCCAAATAATCTCTGAAATCGTAGGGTTCTTCATCGCTGCCCAAGAAAAGACCAAACATGGATGGTACCCCGGTGACCACATGTGGGATGCCAGCCTCGGTGAGGATATCATCAATACCCTTCATCAAGGCTTCGCCACGCTGATTGATGGTCTCGATGACTGGCTGCGTTTCCAATATTTCAAGCGTGGCATCAGCTGCAGCAACACCGACCACATTTCCTGAATACGTGCCGCCATGCGCCATGGATCCAGGTTGAATGGTCATCATAACCTCTTCCTTGCCTGCAATCGCTGCGATGGGGAAGCCATTGCCCATGGCTTTGGCATAAGTGACAAGGTCTGCCTGAATGCCGAAATACTCCTGAGCGCCGCCATTAGCTATACGAAAACCGGTCTTGACCTCATCGAAGACCATCACAATGCCATATTTGTCGCAAAGCTCGCGCATCTTCTCGTGGAAACCGGGTTTGGGCATCACACTGGCACAATTGCCCAACATCGGTTCGATGAAGATCGCAGCAAGATCTTTCCATTCCCTTTCGATGGTCTCTTCGAGCATCTCGAAATCATTGAATGGCAAGTTGATCACATAATCTTGAATGGCCTGGGGGATTCCTTTGGTGGTGACTCCGGACACCGGATTCTCGCGTGGACCTAAATCACCCAACTCTGAGGAAGCTGTACTGTACATGAAATAATCAACCATGCCGTGATATTGGCCCTCGAATTTGATGAACTTCTCACGCCCCGTGTGGGCACGCGCGATCCGCAGGGCGTGGAAGGTCGCCTCGGTGCCCGTATTGGTCAGGCGAACTTTATCGGCATTGCACATTCGCGATATGCGTTCGGCAACACTGATCTCAAGGGGGGTTGTCCAGGCGAAGACGTTGCCCATTTTGAGTGCTTCCTCGACACGCTTCACCACCGCAGGATAGGCATGCCCCAAGATCACCGGGCCAAATCCTAGGCGATAATCGATATACTTCCTATCATCCTGATCCCAAATATAGGTACCTTCGCCACGAGAAACAACCAAGGTGTCGTCATCACCCCAATAGCGGAAATTTGAGTTCACCCCATGAGGAATAAACTGTTTGGCCTTTTGAAATATAGCTTTTGTTTTTTCTCCTTGTATACCCATGATCATACTCCTTAACAATGTTTCTAGATTTAATTTGATTTATATAGCTTCTAACTCACATTTAGACAAATGAATGAAGCCTGATCTGTGATCAGGTTGGTAAGATGGCACTTTGACAATCGAAATGAAGCGGTTCAGGCTGATGCAGGTTGCTTTTTGACCACTTTGAAACGCTGTTTTGGGGTTCTGCGCCTGCCTTTTGTCCATCCAGGTGGTTTTCCGCGCACTTTAGGCTTTCGAGCAGGAGAGCCAAACTGTGCAAAAATCAGCGGCAAGCTCTGTTGAACACGCTGTGGTGTCAACTTGCGCTGCGGTTTCTGCCAGGGCAAGGGATGGTCTTCCACAATCGGACGAGATAGGAAGAGCAGCCAAAACGCCAATACTACCAACCAACTCCAGCGGTCACCGGTTTCTTTGTGTTGGAATTGGGGTGTTGTCCAACCAAGACGCTGTTTGCGGAAACGGATGCCAGGTTCGACAGGCCAACGATGGACATAAGCCTGCCAGATGGTCTGGGTATTGACCACCAAATTGCTTGGAATGGTAGGTGGTGCTTGCCAGGCTAACCAGATTGGCCTGGGTGGTTTGTCCCTTTCGAGATGAATGCTGGCTCGGATCACATCCATGGGTACATCGGCATCGCTTTTGCCATGCAGGTTGTTCCAGCGCTCCAGTTTCACCTGGCCCAGCTTGGAGTGTTCGAGTGTGATGACTTCATCAGGCACTTCCCAAGTTTCCGGCTCCTTGAATGCGAAGCGTTTACCATGCACTCTGGGACGCCCACGTTTTCTTTTTTTGGGCTGCTCCGGAACCCGATACAGGACGCGGTCTCGACGCAAGCGTGCCGCAATGCCACAGTTTTGACCTTGCAAAGGGCGCAGGAACTTGGCGTTGCCATATTTGCCATCGGCAGCAACGATGTCGAGTACGTTTTGCAGGTCAGCCCGGCTTTTGCTAAGCTCTTTGATCTGGGCAATGCCCATCTCTCCGGCAGTCATCTGACTTGGAATACGTTTGATGCTTACCGAAAGTGACCAACTCCGATGTGCTTCTGGTACCCAATCCAGAAGACTGTACGGATAGCCAACGCAAACGGAACCACCATTGATCGCTGGCGTGGGATGATACACGTACTGCCGGTCATCCATCGTCCGTGCTCTCGGCCTCGGCCAGGCAGTGCCGTCCAGTGAGTAGTATTGAATACCTTCTTGGGGTACCTGTTGCGCCAAATGATGGCTCAACCATTCATCGTCGAGTGTTCCCCGCTCCATGGCTTTGTACAAGCTATGCCATTGACGCTGAAAACCCTTGGATAAGCTTAGCAGAGGAAATGATGACAATGCCCCAGTCAAACAGATGGCATCCAACACTTCGCTCAATGCGTCCCGCTGTTTGCCAAATCCATTGGCATGAATCTCTTGACGAAATTCGATTATCTTGTTAATGTACTCTTGGGTAGTTTTCTTTTTGTTCACTCATAAAGTTTCTACCCAAGGGCAGTTCCTGACAAGGGTTCTGCCCTACTTTTTGTCTAAACTCGAGTTCTAAAGAATTCTCAAATATTCTAAGCGCTTCTTGCAGTTGTGATTCTGTAACTACCAATGGCGGGATCCAGCGAATGACGTTGTCGTAAGTCCCGCAGGTCAGCAACAGCAAATCTTGTTCCAGACATGATCTCTGGACAGCTTTTGTCGCAACCGCGTCTGGTTTTCCATCTTTCGAGGTGAACTCGGTGGCCACCATCAAACCAAGCCCGCGGATATCACCAATAATGGGGTATTTCTCTTGCAGGCTTCGCAGACCGTCGACTAGATAGGCACCCATTCTGGCTGAATTCCCCACCAGGTTTTCTTCCTGAATGACCTGTACAGTGGCAAGCGCAGCAGCCGCGGCTATGGCGCTGCCACCGCCATAGGTACCACCATGGGATCCCGGCTTCCAATGAGCCATCAAGTCACGGCTGGCAGCAATCCCAGAGATAGGCACACCGCTTCCTAAGCCTTTGGCCATAACGATGATATCAGGCTCGACACCGGTATGTTCATAACTAAAGAATTTTCCTGTGCGTCCGAAGCCTGTTTGCACTTCATCACAAATCAGCAGGATATCATTCTGATCGCAGAGAGCCCGCAATTCCTGCATAAATCCAGCTGGCACCGGAACATACCCCCCCTCTCCAAGAACAGGCTCTATAACCACCGCAGCCGTTTCTTCAGGTAGAGTCTGGCTGTGGAAAAGTCGATCAAGCTCGCGCAAGCAGAACTCGGTTGTATTCTCTTCATCCCATCCATAGAAATAACTATATGGAAAGGGAGCCACAAAAACTCCACCCGGCAACGGCTGATAGTTATAGCGATAAATATATTTGGATGTAGTCATCGCCATAGTCTGGGCAGTGCGGCCGTGGAAACTCCCCTGGAATACAACGATATTGCGACGCTTGGTGGCGTGGCGGGCTAATTTCACGCTGGCTTCAACAGCTTCAGCACCACTATTTGAGAAAAAGAATGTGTCCAGCGAGGGGGGCGTGAATTCTTTGAGCGCCTCTGCTAAAGCCAAAGACGCAGGCGGAATGACAATATTCACCTGGCCAAAGATCAACTTTTCAGCCTGATCCTGAATGGCCTTGACGACCTTCGGGTGGCAATGCCCCGTGTTGGTGACACCGATCCCGCAGGTGAAATCGGTATATCGCCGACCATCAGCGTCATAGAGATAAATCCCTTCGGCGCGGACAGGCTCAATCTGCGTCAGATGAGTCCAGACGGGAGAGAGGATATCAGTAGATTTTGTCATATCAAATAGTTGTGTATCTTAACCTTTAGGAAAGCCAATCACGGATACGGTAGAACATCACAGCCAATGGCATGAACCAGGGCTTGTTCCTGTAAAAGAAATACTTTCTATGAGGAATCTCTGCAAAGGGACTGCTGGCCTTCTCACCGGTGATCAGTTGGGCAACTTCACGGCCTAAATAGATAGCTGTATGCAAACCATGGCCCCCGAAGCCTAAAGCGTAATAAACGCCATCGATTTGACCAATATGCGGCATTAAATCAAAGGTCAGGCCAAGCTGGCCCGTCCAGGAATGCGTGATGGGTACATTGCTTAGTTGGGGGAAAGCTTGCACCATCTCCTTTCGCAATATCTCAGCGGATTCCACTAAATCAAGCGTGGTGCTCAGATTGTTGCGACCTCCCCAAAGCATGCGTCCATCAGGGGTCAGGCGGAAATAATTCAAGAACCACTTGCTATCCCAGAACGTCAAACCTCGAGGACTGATTTCTCTCTGCAAATCATCAGGAAGCGGTTCAGTGACGATACTGTAGCTACCAACAGGTATAACCCTGGATCGTAAACCTCGAACCACACCATCAGTATATCCATTCGTGCAGACGATAACTTGCTTCGCTTGTACTCGCCCTCGACCGGTATGAACGAGATAACCATTGGGTTGTTTTTCTATCCGGGTTACAGATGTATTTTCGCATAAGAAGGCGCCGTATTTAGCAGCAACTTCCGCCATACCGAAGACCAATTTTGCGGGATGCAGATCAGCGCCATGCGCATCTATCACGCCGCCGTAATACGCATCACTACCAATCACCGACCGCAGATCAGCGGGCGCGACCAATTCTAGTTCGTGATCTAAGTTATCTGCATGCCAATGTTTCCATTCAGGATCCTCTTCATAATGGGATGGTTTATAGTACACACACATATCGCCGTTTTGATGCCAGTCGCACTCTATGCCCTCTTCGTAAACCAGCTCCTTTATCAATTCCAGGGCATCCAGGGATATTTCCCAGAATTTACGCCCGTACTCTTCACCATACCATTTGAAAATCGTAGGTGTTTTCTGCTTCAAGCTGCAGCCGGTGATGCCAGCATTGCGGGAACTGGCTCCCCAGCCTATGGTTTCACTTTCCACTACCGTCACTGCAACTCCGCGCTTGGCTAACGTACGTGCTGCACTCAAACCGGTATAGCCACTGCCAACAACGACCACATCAGTTTCATTAGGAAGATTCGCCGTGACGGCAAGGTCACTTGGGCGAGGATAATCATCGGTCCAATAGGGAGTAAGTTTCATTAAGCTCAATCCTCTTCTCTGAGACAATTCGGTAGATTGATAATTTTTTTATGCATCACGCATCGTCGGCTTTCTGTGCAATTATTTTTAGTTCTCGGTCAGCTTCCGGCGATAACGGTAAGGGGGTATGTTCAGCCAGCAATGTCTGAACTCTTTCGTGAGCTTCATCAAGCAAATCTGGCTGCCCGCGTTCCAACCAAGAATCGAAGATGCCATGGTGCCCGATCTGGGGGTGATAATACTCGCCTCCTCGCATGAAGGCGATGGTCGAGTCTTCTTCAAGGTAATGACCACCGGGGCCCACTTTGGCAATGACATCATCCAGCCAGGCATCCTCGCTGGTATCAATCCCCCGGGCCACGTGTTTACTCATGCGGAAGACTTCCACATCGATAATTAGCTGCTCCAGACTCAAAACCATAGAACCACCTAATAGGCCGGCACCTATCATCAAATCCGGCCAGGATAAGATTGGTAACACTGCTGATATGCCTCTCTCATATCCAGCCTGAATACTGGGAATAGAATGGTCGGTTCCCCCGCCAGACCCTTCCACAGGCAAACCGTAATACTTTCCCATCTCCACACAAGCCATGCCCAAGATGGCATCCTCGATCCGACCGCCACCATACAATGCGGTGCGAGGATCCATGGTTGCCAGTGCAGCTGCGTAGATGATCGGCGTCTCTGGAGCGGCAGCCTGGATCAGGCACAGCATAGAGATGACCTCGCAGTTGCCTTGAATGGTGGTGGAGATCATATTCGCAGGGGCGGTCCCACCCATCAATGGCATAGGCATAATGGCCACCGGGATGTCATACCCCACCAATGCCAGATATGCCTCGGTGTACACTTTGTCAATGGTCAACGGCGATTGCGGACAAATCAGAAAAGAATAAGGGTGCGTCCGGCGAATGGTCTCTTTATCACCAAAGACGACCTGCAATACCTCCAGCAACCAGGGCGCGGCTACTTTGTCATCGATGCCATCTTGAATGTGTTTGGAGAAATTGCCAAATAAATGACGCCAATATTTGACCGTCTCATCCATGCCCTCGCCGCTATCGCTGGCATCAACCATCGCCCAGTACACACCAAACTCATCAATGGCGTCGGTTAGTCTGGTAGCCTTGAGCCAATCATCAAATTTCCCGGGACGCGATTCAACCTGACCAAGCTCCAACACTGTTGGCGCCGAACCATCGATCATCAACACGCACTCACCGGTGTTCATCTCTAAATCCCAACCGGGACGTCGGGCACCCAGGGTGAACTCTTTGGGTGCGAGCTGGAGGCACTGTTCAACGAAATCTTTGGGGAAACGCACGATCCTCGTGGCATCATCGACCTGAGCACCCGCTTCGGCCAAGTATTTTCGCCCTAGGGAAGTCTCAACTCTGACCCCGGTGTTGGCCAGAACGTTTAGGGTGCTTTCATGCACCCGGTGTTTTTCCTGCTCCGAAAGAACTTGTATTTGAGTTCTCATTTGCCACCCAACTCTTCATCTGCTTTTTGTAGGATCTTATCCAACTCTGCCTTTTTCTCAGGCTCGAGCGGTTCAGGGTGATGATTCTTCAGGATCCAATCGGTTTTCTCCCTTGCCACTTCAATCGGGTCCCTGTAACCGCCATCCTTTTTTGGCACATCAACTATTTCTGAATAAGGGAATTTATGCATAAATTCGCGGGTGTGCTTCTGTCCCAGGTAATGGCCTCTTGTCCCTACGGTTTTGATCACATCCAGCGCCATTTTGTCTGGGGTGGTATCCACTCCTCCCGCATTGTAGCGGACGCTGCGATAGAGTTCGGCATCTAGAACCAGCCCTTCTGGGTAGAGCAGCGTGCTGCCTTCCAGCAGCCCCATTCCGCTGCCGGTTTCTCCTCCGCATAAGGCACACAACAGGGAAGTCACCCCTCCGCCCATGGTCGATTCCCAACCTGGGTACGATGCACCTCCTCCGAAGGTGCCCGCCAGTGTGGGAACGCCCCACATATGAGCCAATTCAACTCCAGCCGCGTATATAGTAGCTTCGTGCCCTAAATAGGCCCCTGTGCGTGGATGCGTCAACCCGGGCATGAAAGAATAATAAATGGGCGCGCCGGGATAAGCCATTTGTGTCAGCACCATGGCCGAAACCATTTCAGCATCGCCCACGGAGATAGTTCCTTCAATAGTCGCAGGAGATGTAGAACCCGTATTGGGCATGGCCATGAAGCCCACCGGGATGCCTGCTTCAGCAGCGACAAGGGCAGCATCCATACTCTCAGCATCCTGGGCCAAAGGGGAAATCGTGCATATCAGCAGCGAAAGGGGCGGGCGCGCCCGCATTGTGGCCTCACTCCCAGCGATGACTTTGGCCATTTCGACCGCATAGCGCGTTGTTACTTCATCAACAACCGTGGGCGTTTGGACATGCTTGAGGGTATTATTGAAAGAGGCATCTAATTCGTGAAGAGATGGTGTGGCCGGGTGATCCTGCGCGCTGACCATGGGCCAATAAAAGCTGACCGAAGAAAGATAATCAGCTATTCGCGCAGATTTGGCAACATCGTCTTTAAGAGAAGAGCGCAGTTCACCAGTAACATAGTCAATGGTTTTTGTGCCGGTTCCATCCGTCGCTTCATACGTAACTCCTTTTGACAAATCCAGGTCGAATGCTTCTACCCGCCCTCCCATGGTATAGTAACGCGGCGCATGAGAAAGCGCTTCAAGAATTACATCCGGGGATAATTTAACTATTTTGGATTCGAAATCAATATTGGCACCGTGCTCTGCATAAATTTTCAATGCCCTTTCTGACGGACAGTGAACACCAACATCCTGTAGAATTTCAAATGTGTGGGATTTGAATTTCTCTAGTTGTTCATCACTGAGGATGCGAATGTGATATGCTGGAACGATCGGTTTTATGGCTGGGGTTGTACTGGTCATTTTTTCTCCACATTTAATCGGAATATAACTTGAGCAGATCGCCGTAGCTATCCACTCGACGGTCACGATAGGGAAAGGAAGACAATTTCTTAGTCTCTTCGATCAGGGCTAAATCGACAGGGCAAATTACCACATCTTCTTGATCTCTAGAAGCTTGTTTCACGATGCTCCCGTCAGGGTCAGCAACAAAGCTCCTGCCCCAAAAATTGATGCCGCTTTCTCCCTTGGGGCCTATTCCTGGTAGATTTCCATGGGATTCCGGAAGTGCAAACGAGGGGTCTGCTTCAAAGCCTACCCGGTTGACCGCTGCCAGGTAGCAGGCATTCGCTACAGCATGGCCTCTCTGGACAATTTGCCAGGACTGGTCGTACGTGGAATCTTCTTCTGGTCTGGAGTATCCGATTGCAGTAGGGATGAAGATGATCTCTGCCCCTTGCAGGCCCAACAGCCGGGCAGGTTCCGGATACCATTGGTCCCAACAAATCAACACCCCAATATCAGCGTAACGTGTCTGGAAGATTTTGTAACCCAAATCTCCCGGGGTAAAATAAAACTTCTCATAATAGTGGGGGTCATCAGGAATGTGCATCTTGCGATACTTGCCGAGGTAATCACCATTGGCATCAATCACCACAGTTGTATTATGGTAAAGGCCTAAAGCTCGTTTTTCGAACAGACTGGCGATGATCACCACTTTCAAATCCTTTGCCAGTTGTTTCAATGTTTGAACAGTTGAGCCATCTTGAGTAACATCTTCCGCCAAATCAAACTGGTTAGAATCCTCTGATTGGCAGAAGTACAAGGATTTGAATAATTCCTGTGTGCAAATGATCTGGGCTCCCTCGGCGGCAGCCTGCTCAATATGGGCCAACGTTTTTTCAACGTTTACCTGTACATCACCTGTGCAGCTCATCTGGATCAGACCAAGATTGACGATTTTGCTCACCTTAAGCTCCCATCTTTGGCCTTTGCTAACGGTTGCTGCTGGGTAACACAATGCATCATGCCGCCCAGTTCAGATGTTTGCCACGCAGGGATACCTATTATTTCGCGATTTGGAAAATGCTCGGCGATGATGCTTTTGGCATTGGCATCGTTAATATCGCCATACACAGGGACCAGAACTACATTATTGGCGATATAGAAATTTGCGTAGGTACCCAACGACAGAGTGCGCTCGAATGGAGGGCGCATGGATGAAGTAAGTGTTGAATACATCTCGTTTCGAGGTTTCGGTAGGCACACCAACTTCAGCGGTTTTCCCGATTCGGTCTGGGCATTACGTAGCTCATAAAAATGTTGATTGAGAATCGGATAAAAATGATTTGCATCATCATCCGTCCATGAATACAGCACTGTAGATTCGTCGGTAAAACGGGCGTAGCCATCCACATGGAGATCGGTATCACTGCCAACCAGATCACAAAACTCCCGTGAAGCCCCTGACAGCCAGATAATGTTTTGAATGCCTAGATAATCCTTAATGGCGGCTTCAATTTCTTCCTGGCTAACCCCGGGGTTACGATTGGGATTGATAATAGAGCTGCGGGTGGCGATCAGGGTGCCACTGCCATTGACTTCAATCGCACCGCCTTCCAGGATGATGGGCCCTATAAACAAAGGCAGCGACAACTCATCAGCTACCCTTTCAGGAACCAAATGATCTTTTCCGAAGGGATACCGTTCTCCCCAGCCGTTGAAATTCCAGGATGTGACAGCCAACTCACATTGGGGGTTCACCAGAAAAATCGGGCCGCAATCCCGTACCCAAACATCGTCATTGGGCATCACGCGTACATCGATTTTGCTTTCATTCAAGCCGAAATAAATTAGCTGATGATGCAGGTGTTCTCTGCGACGATCATCGGGAACAATGATATGGACAATTTCATGCTCATGCAAAACCATGGTCATCTCCAGCCAGAGATGCTCCAAGTGTAGTTGCGAATCCTCGTGAGTATCGTTATGCGGCCATATCAGCCAGGTGCCTTCATGGGGTTCCCATTCGGCAGGCATCTGATAACCCAGGGTAAGGGGAGTCTTTGTTTCCATAATTATTGGAACCGTTCTGCTTCACGGTCAGCCGCGGCGAGGATTCGATCCGGTTCAGCCAGCTTTTCTTCGGGGAGGGGCTCCGGATGATGTGTTTCGTTAATGCGGTTGAATTCTTCCAGCGCTACTTCTCGAGAGGGTCGCGGTGAATCGTTGACATGAAACTCATCTGATAATGGGCTGATAACAAAATCGCGGATATGCTTTCGGGTATGTTTCTGCCGTAAAAAGTGCGATCCTGGCCCCACGGCTTCTATCACATCCAAAGCCATATCGGTTTCATCAAATTCAATCTCCTGAAAGGCCTTATAGACATCCATGCAAATCTCGTGATCTAGAATGATTTGCTCAGGATAGAGCAGCATTGAGCCATCAAGCATTCCCAAGTATCCACAAATTTCGCCTCCGCTCAGAGGAATAGACGCTGCGCCGGATCCTGTCGCGTAGCCGGAGTACCAGCCGATATCCTTGGCGTCACTGCTGGTGCCGCCTCCTCCCAGGCTGGGCACATTCCAGTTATGCCCGATTTGCACCGTCATTATGTCAAAGGGGATGCCAGTGCCAGTCACATAGCCCCCCGTACGCGGGTGCATAAGCGATACTTCAATCGAGTGAAATACGGGTGCGCCGGGGTGGGCTAACTGCATCAGTACCATGGCGCTGATAACTTCAGCATCCCCAGAAACCAGGGCGCCCCAAGGGGTAGCTGGTGCGGTTGATCCCATCGTAGGCATTGCCATAAAGGTGAATGGAATACCCGCTTCAGCGTAAACCAGCGCAGATTCGATGCCGTGTTCGTCGTGAGCCAGCGGTGCTATGCCGCAAATATTAGCGCAGATTGGCGGACGTTTACGACGCTCACCTTCGCTTCCAGCTACAACAGTCGCCATCTCAATAATATAGGGAGCCAGTTCAGGGAAAACCGTCGTACCGCCGCGTACGTGCTTGAGTGTATTGGTCAATCCTGCGTGACATTCGTGCAAGGGAGCGGTTAAGCCATGATCCTGAGCGCTGACCAAGGGCCAGAAAAAACTAATCAACGGCAACGCATCAACGATTCGAGCCATCCGAGCTACATCTTCCTTACGAGAATGGCGTTCCTGGCGGGTTTCCAGGTCTATAACGCGGGTACCGCAGCCATCCGTTGACAAATAAGTGTTATTTCCATCCAAAGTCAAATCAAATCGCTTTTCACGTCCACCTAAAACAAACGAGCGCGGCGCGGTGGATAGGGCTTTCTCCACCAAATTGGGTCCAATTCGCACTATCTCAGTATCCCAATCTACATCGGCACCATGGTCGGAAAAAATATTAAGGGTCCTTTGGGAAGGAAACCGCACGCCGACCTCCTCAAGAATTTGTAATGTCCCTGCTTTGAGCGTATCGAGTTGCGACTGCGACAACACCTTGTGCTGGATCTTTGATGGGTATGCGATAATATCAGGGGTTTTAGAAATCATAAGGATATTCCTATATTAAAAGTGCTTGATCAGCTTCGGAGAGAATGGCCGCGATTCTTTCGGCGGCCCCATCTGGTAGAGAGGTTGGGTTGTGATTTTCGAGGATTTCCCGTGCCTCAGCATGGATCATGTCCATCAAATCCGTGCCATGGGGCGGCCACATAGGAAAATATTCTTTCCGGGTGTAGATCAATGTTTCTTTCTGGGTCAAGAATTCACCCCCCACACCAACATCTCTGATCAAATCTGCCTGAAGATGTTCTTCATCGACATTGATGGGAGTTAACATCGCTTCCAGTTGATGGATCAAATGATTATCGAACACCATTTTCTCTAAGGAGAGAATCTGTGCCGCTCCCAACAAACCAACGCTATAGATTTCATCTGCACCAGATAAATACGATAACATGGTCCCAGAGATAGATTCATAACCATATTGCGCATCGAGCTTTTTTGATTTTGAGGCAAGCCCTCTCATATTTACTGGGAGATTATAGAACCGGGCAAGATTGCACAGGGCTGGACTTATTCCATACAAATCCGCGCTACCGCCATACCGTCCAGTGCGCATGTCGAGTTGTGAGGCTTCGGTGCCGTATATGATCGGCGTGCCGGGATTGACACATTGGAACAGGACCAGGCCGCTCAGAAACTCAATATTGTGCATCAAAAGCGTGCCTCCCAGCGTGACGGGGGAAGTACCTCCAGCCAAAGGCATTGGAAAGACCATAATTGGTACATTTAATTTTGCCAACTCAATACAAGCTTCAGTCATAGAGCCATCGTGCATCAGCGGAGAAATGGTGCAATCGACAACTGAGAAAATCGGGCGGAATACGTCGCTGCCGGTGGCGGCTTTTACAAGTTCGATCAGGAAAGGCACTTGTTGAGCGTTAAGAACTCCTGTGCGGACATGCTTTGACGTCAGAGTGAATGCCTGAGCAAAATGATAGATGGTGCGCAAATGAGCTGGAATGTCGCTGGCCGATACTGTTACATTGACAATATCAACCTTGTCTAAGGCGTCGGCAAAAACCAGCATCTTTTTTAGATCTTCGGCACAAGAATCGTGAATTTCCCCTGTCTCAAAATCAACAGCTTGGGTTCCCTGGCTATCTGTCGTGTGATGGAAGCGTGTGCCGTCCAAAAGTATGTCATGGCCAGGGTCACGCGCAGCTAACAGCACTTTTCGAGGCGCGCTATTGATAGCCCACTCGACAATATCGGGCGGGATAGATGCCCAATTGCGATCATAATCAACCGTGCAGCCTCTGTCTTCCAGAATCTCCAGAGCTTTTGGGGTTTTGAAATCTATCCCCACGCTTTGGAGGGTGTCCAGGCTGTGCGCGTGGATTCGCTTTACGTCTTGCTCAGACAATGCTGGTTTCAAAGATAGCATCAGCTAACTGACTCTTTCAACTCTTTATCTGCCGCTGCTACAATGCGGTCGATTTCCAACTGAACGTCCGCTGATGGCGGTTCCGGTTGGTGATTTTCCAATATCCAGGCCACTTTCTCGCGTGCGTAATCTACTGGATTTCGATACCTACCCATTGAATCTAATTGATGAAGAACACCCCGCACCATGGATGTGCGCATATGCTTGCGAGTGTGTTTTTGTTTCAAGAAGTGCCCACCCGGACCAACATCCTTAATAATGTCCACCGCCAACGTCTCGGGATTGACATCCATTTCGAGCAGGCTGTAGCGTGATTGATGGTAGAGATCATCATCGAGGATGATTGCTTCAGGGTATAGCAGGGTGTACGTGTCTCGCAAACCCAGCCCAGTGACGATTTCCGCTCCGGCCAGTCCCACTAAGAGAGGGTCAAGTAGCTACATCGGCAGCCGATTGCCAGCTATCTAATTCAGAGCTTTCCGTGCCGAACGCACCGCCAAGAGCAGGCATACCCCAATGATGCGCCATTTCCACGGGTGCATACCGCCCCCGGGAATCTAATGGATAACCAACATAGGCCGCTGTTCGGGGGTCAGCCCAGGCATGCAGAATAGAATGAAATACTGGTGCACTGGGATAGGCCAATTGGAGCAGCACTGTTGCACTGATAATTTCCGCATCTCCCATGGCTAACGCACCAGCGTAGGTTGCAGGAGCAGTAGTTCCCATTGTAGGCATAGACATGATCACGATCGGGATACCAGCTTCAGCCAACACCAGCGCGCCCTCGATGGCTTCTTTATCCTGCACCAATGGGGCAATCGTACATACAATCAGTGAAATGGGCGGGCGGCGGCGCACCTCTTCCAGGCTGCCTCGCAGCACAGTTGCCATCTCTAACCCATAACGACATAGTTCCTCACCCATCAGGGTTACGCTCTGATAGTGCTTGGTATTGTTTCTCCAGGTGACTTCCATCTCGTGAAGAGGAGATGTAACGCCACAATCTTGCGCACTGACCATTGTCCAACTAAACGAGATGGATGACAGGTAATCATTAATCCGGGCCATCATGCCAACATCAGCTTTGTTCGAGGCACGCTGTTCACCAGTTTTAAAATCGACCACATTATGGCCGCAGCCATCATTGGTAAAGTAAGTGACTCCATCTTGCAGTTGTAGATCGAAATCGGGATTACGTGCCCCCAATGTGAAATAACGCGGCACCGTTGACATGGCTTTGCTTACCAGTTCGCGCGGGATCCTGACAATTTGAGTTTCCCAGTCAACCTGAGCGCCATGCTCCTCGAATATGGCCAGCGCCTTATCCGAGGGGAATTTCACACCAGCAGTTTCCAAAATGTAAAATGTAGCATCCTGCAATTGACCAAGTTGGTCAACAGACAGATTACTTATCTTCAATTTCGTTTTAATCGGAGCAATGGGTAATCGCTGTGTTGACATAAGACCCTCAAATACTCATTCTCCAATTTCTGCGAGTACTTTATAGGGGTCTAAGGCATCTCTCAGCCCATCGCCAATATAATTGACCGATATGATGGTTAAGAAGATCATGATGCCAGGAAAAATCGCCAGCCAGGGATATTGGATGAGATGTTCTTGGGCATTGTTGAGCATATTCCCCCAAGATGGCGTGGGCGGCATAATGCCGAACCCCAAGAACGATAAGCCCGATTCCTCCATAATGGCATATCCAAGCCCTAAAGTGGATTGGACAATTATGGGCCCAAAACCATTTGGCAACAATTCTCTTAGTATTATTCTCAGGTCAGAAGCGCCTAATGCTTGTGCAGCCTGAATATAATCCATCTCACGCAGCGTTAAGAACACCGCCCGTACCAAACGGGCGACAGTTGGCCAGGAAAGGACTCCCAGAACCAGCGCGATTGTCATTTTGCTGTTGCTTTCAACAATGGGCAGATCGGCCTCACGCAGGATCGCGGCTAACAAGATCATAAACAGCAAAGCTGGAAGAGCAAGTGTTGCATCAATGATCCTCATCAGGATGTTGTCTATCCACCCGCCATAATAACCGGCAATAGTACCAACGGGAATGCCAATACCCAGTGTTATTGCAACGACCATTATGCCGACAGTCATCGAAACCCGCCCACCATAAAAAGTGCGGGTCATTAGATCTCTCCCCAAACCGTCGGTACCAAAGGGATGCTCCCATGAAGGGGCTTGAAATCGGTTCTTGATATCCGATTTTACAGGATCATATGGGGATAAAGGGGCGAAAACTGCCGTTAAAATCATAAAGATCATTACGATTGCCCCAACCATCGCGCCCGGGTGACGGCGGAAGCGCTTCCAGGCCAGTGACATCATTGTCTCTGGAGGTCGAATAATATTATTTATCTCACCACTTTGTTCGAACGTTTTTTCGTTGGTTATCATAATATTTGCTGCATCTCTCGATTATTCATAGCGAACTCGTGGATCTAGATAGGCATAGGCAATATCTGCCAATAAATTAGATATTATTACAATGCCAGCGCCAATGATTAATACACCCAACAATACGGGGTAATTTCGGGAGGTCGCAGCGTCATAATATAGGCGCCCCATCCCTGGCCAAGAGAATATCAATTCGGCATAGATGTAGCCCGTGAACATATAAGGGAAATCTAAGGCAAAAAGTGTTACTACAGGAATAAGTGCATTTTTAAAAGCATGTTTGTAAAGTACTTTACGCTCATTTTGACCTTTTGCACGTGCCGTGCGGATGTAATCTGCGTTGATCACTTCCAACATGCTGGAGCGCAGGTATCGTGAGTACCAGGCGACCCAACCCACCAACCCCATCGTAACAGGGAGGATTAGATGTTTGATCCTGTCCCAGATGGAGAACTCTGCTCCTAAGGTATACATTCCACCCGAGGGCAGGAGGGCTTCGCCTGTAAATGGATTATTCAGGGTTGCATAAAAAACAAGAATTAAGATTAAACCAAACCAGAAATCAGGGATAGCCTGACCCATGAAGGATAAAGTTGTTGCCGTGATATCGAAGGCGGAATACTGCTTCACCGCGGATATGATTCCAATAGGAATGGCGATTAGCCCGGTGAAGAGCATCATAAATCCTAACAAATACAGCGTGTTTGGAAGACGCTCCCCAATTTCATCTAAGACAGGTTCGCGGGTCTTGTACGAAAAGCCAAAATCACCGCGCAGGATACCTTTACGAGTTCCATGGGAGTCCAAAATACCGTCCCCGGTTGTGTCAACTTTCATCCAATCGTTCCCGACCAGCCAGACAACATATTGAACTGGCACGGGCTTATCCAGACCAAATTGCCGCTTGAGTGACTCTGCTCTTTCAGCAGTCATACGCCGCGAACGGCTAAATTGAGACAGAGGTCCACCAGGTGCCAAATTGACAAGCCCAAAAAGAACAATACTTACGATTAATAACATTGGGATGGCCTGAAGCAGGCGGCGTACGATATAGGTTCCCATGCTCACTCCTATTCAAAGGGGGGAGGTTCAATAATGATCCTCCCCCCCATGTAACGAACGATGGTAAATCTATCTTCTATTCTTCAACTGTCCAATCAGCGACGTTCCAGGTCAAAATGTCAAAAGCTGTGGGTCTGACACCTTGTATCCGGTCGGAAAGGCCAAACATCTCGAGTGTTGAGAAAAGCTCAATTGCTGGTAACTCTTCTTCGAGAATCAAGGCAATATCACAAAAGACTTCCATGCGATATTCTTCATCCACCGTATAGAGCTCATCTACCAAGGCTGCAACGGCTTCAGCTTCCTCGCCGGTCCAATTGGCTAAGTTCCATTCGCTATCTGAGGCATAGTAATAGTAATCCCAGAGGTAGGCTGTTGGATCAACGCCAGCATAGCCATTGTCCCACATATTGATATCGAAATTGCCAGCCAACTCAATTCCGCCATCCTCTACCTGTGCCCACAGGACAGCGCCTTCAACGATCGATAGCTCTGTCTGGACACCGATATTGGCCCAGGCCTCGGCGATAAATTGGTGTGCCAGTTCGAGGGTTTCGCCGTATTCAGCGTAGATCATGAATTCCATGGTCATTAAGTCGCCTTCTTCAGCATTCAGGCAGCCATGGCATTCATTAACTCCATCACCATCGGTGTCTTCCCAGCCGGCCTCTTTCAAAAGCGCCGCAGCGCCTTCCGGATCATATTCTGGCCTGGGGATTCCACAGCTATCTTCGAATGGAGGTCGGAAGAATTCAGACCAGACGGGTTCGCCAAATCCAAGGAAGATATCATTGATAATGGTATCCACGTCGATCGCCATCCGCAGCGCGTGACGAACACTCTTATCTGCCAGGATTGGATGTGGTATCGTTTCTTCGCCTGGTGTATCACCTCTCGCCTTGGTGTTGGGGAATATTTTCATTATCCAACGCTCGGTTGGCGATACTGCCCATTTTGTGCCATTGCCCTCTTCCTGGTAAACAAGTGCGTTGTTCTCAGCAGGCCAGTAGTGCACATCAGCGTCACCTTCGTCCATAATCGCTCTCTTAACCGATTCATCTGGAACGATCCTGAGAATAATCTCGTCGATGTACGGTTTAGGCGCATCATAGTAGTTGGGGTTGCGAACAAAGGTCAGGTGGTCATCCGTAACCCACTCAGCCAGGGTATAGGGGCCGCTGCTCAAAGGCTCGCGGGTGCAATTCCACTCATAGTATCCCTGATCGGCATCACAGTAATGCTCAGCAAAGATGGGGAAATCTTCTCCACCAAAGTGAATTATATATTCAGGATTTGGATAATAGTAATTTACTTGGAATGTAAAATCATCGATCTTGACCACAGATTCAGTTGCATCTCCCGATGAAGACCAAATTTCTGCGGCTTGAACAGCATCCCAGGTGAAGATGACATCATCGGCGGTAACCTGCTCGCCATCTTCCCAGTAGATATCTTGGCGAAGATTCCATGTAACGGTCACTTCCCAAGTCTCTTCATCCATGACCACGCCGCCGTTTTCGACGGTGGGAATTTCAGTCGCTAATTCTGGGAAGTAGTTTCCTTGGTCATCAACTTCCGCGACAGAAAGCATAACCAACTCACTGATTACTTCTTCAAAGCCTGTACCCGCGCCATATCCATGGAATTCAGCTGGATTATCGGGAATAAGAATTGTGACGCTGGTTTTTTCAGCCATTGGTTCTTCAGCAGCTGGCTCCTCAGCAGCTGGTTCTTCAGCAGCCGGCTTTGGTGCGCAACTCACAACGCTAATAATTAGCATCAGCGTGATAAGCCCAAACACTAAGCCTTTTAGCCATTTATTACTGTAGTTCATCTGAAACCTCCTTTAGGTATATGTATGAACTATAAAAAAGGGTTTTCACCGAAATTTATTCCGGAGCATCTGCCAGGCGGAATGCCAAATTTACTGCGGAGATGGCATCTTCAGAATATCCATCTGCGCCGATCCTCTTGGCAAATTCATCCGTAACAGGTGCCCCACCAACCATAACTTTGACATTCTCGCGTAATCCAGCTTCATCCAATGCCTGGATCAGCTTTTCTTGCTGCAACATGGTAGTTGTCAGCAATGCAGAAGCGCCCACAATCGTGGCACCAGTCTCTTTGACGGCATCAACAAAGGCGGATGCTGGTTGATCAACGCCAATATCCTTGACTTGGAAGCCGTTCGCCGTCAACATCGTTGCTACCAGCGTCTTGCCGATCTCGTGCAAATCACCCTGAACAGTTCCGAGAACGACATTGGCGACAACCTCGCGTTTCTGATCTCCGACGAGGGCGGGTTCGAGAATTTCCAACGCATCTTTCATGGCATCTGCACCGATGATCAGTTCGGGCAAATAGTATTCGCCGCTGGCAAATAGCTCGCCCACTTTTTGGATCCCTTTTGTTAGGCCGTTGGTGATGCACTCAAGGGGATCCAAACCTTGAACTAGCGCTTCCTTTGCAAGGGCTTGGGCGTCCTCTGGCTCTCCATCTATCACGGCCTGGGCCAACTTCTCAACCATATCTGTCATAAAGAACTCCTTCTCTACTAAATTGGAAAGTAAAACTATTTTTGTTCAACCATATACTCGACGTTCGCTCAAATCTAAGCGTGAAAGACAAAATCTGGTATCCTCACCAGCATGATGATAGGAACCGAAATTGGTGAGGTTGAAGTAGAAAGATTAGATGACATTCCGGTCATCTTTGGACTTTTACAAAAGATGCGCATACAGGCCACCATTGACCAGGTGATCAAGCCCCACGGCAATTGGAGAGGTCTAAGTCCGGGGTGGCTGATAACCATCTGGTTGATTCACATTCTTACTCAGCATAGCCATTGTATGGATCGCGTCCAAGAATGGGTATCCAAGCGGCTGGCAATATTGCAGAAGTTGACTGGACAGACGCTAACGGAGTTAGATTTCACGGA
>JADHXE010000256.1 GCA_016783125.1 Anaerolineales bacterium | reverse complement strand
ATTATGGCATCAATCGCAAGGCTGTCAAGAGTCAGGAAGAGTTCCCGAATAAGGGGTGCAGGGAGTGCTGCGCACCCCCCTGCACCCCTTTTTCGGGGATTCATCTAACAACATCCCGTTGACGCCCTAAGCGATAGAATGCTACAATGCCTCCAAGGAAAACCTTATGCCGAAACCTGGTCAATTACCCAATCAACTCCAAGACATATTGGAGACAAAAGAAGTTTACCCCATCGGGACTCTGGCATATTACGGGCCTGATGATCAAACCTGCACGCGTATCAGCGCCAGCGTGGTCAACGCGCCCAACGCCAGGCCTCAATTCCGGCATTGGCAAGAAGCGGATGTCTGCGTTGACCCGCAAGTAGCTGCTGAAATTGGCGAATTCTTCAAGCTGAATGGCGTCCAGGATGTCGTGATGACTGAGAGCGTTATCGGCTGCCCGCACGACGAGGGGGTTGATTATCCTGAAGACGGGGTTTGTCCCCATTGTCCATTTTGGCATACCTAGAGATTTGCGTGTTACAATTCCACGTCAGATCATCAACTGCTAAGGAAAAATCCTTCGCAGAGAACTGCCGAAAAAATGGGTGTGCGTGGTTGGGTACCCACACACGCACACCCATTTTTTCGGTCTATCTTAGTTTGGAACTAACGTAATAACAAGAGATCTCATGAAAAATATCATCCCATCTGTCAAAGGCACGCGCGATTTTTACCCGCGGGAGATGTCTATCCGCACCTGGCTGTATGGCAAAGCGCGCCAGGTCTCGGAGTCCTACGGATACCAGGAATACGAGGGTCCGCTCCTGGAAACCATCGAACTCTACGCCGCCAAATCCGGGGAAGAGCTGGTCAAAGAACAATCTTTCGTCTTTCCCGACCGCAGCGACAACCTGATCACCCTGCGCCCAGAGCTGACTCCCTCCCTGATGCGCATGGTGGCGCAGCGCCAGGGCCAACTGCACTTCCCCCTGCGCTGGTGGTCATACGGCCCCTTCTGGCGCTACGAACGCCCACAGAAAGGCCGCTCACGCGAGTTCTTCCAGTGGAATATCGACCTGATCGGCGAAGCTTCCCCCGAGGCTGATGCTGAGATGGTGGCGGTAATGGCATCATTTTACAAAGCCACCGGATTGCCTCCTGAAGAAGTCAGAATTTTGGTCAATAACCGCCGCTTGATGGATGGAGAACTAAATACGCTGGGTCTGACCCCCGAACAACGCCCGCAGGCTTTTCGTCTGATCGATAGGCGGGATAAACTTTCGCCCGAGAAGTGGCGTGACTATGCCCTTGACCTGGATCTGTCCCCAGGGCAATTCGACCAATTGGTGGCCCTTTTAGAGAATCGAGAACTTTGGAAGCAATCTGACGAGATGGTCAACTTCTTCAGGGCCATCGACGCCCTGGGAGTCAGCGACTACGTCCAGTACGATCCGCAAATCGTGCGCGGGTTAGATTATTACACCGGCACGGTCTACGAGGGCCGCGCCCTGACCCCAAATATAAAACGCGCCCTCGCCGGAGGGGGCCGCTACGACAACCTGCTGGCCGACGTCGGCGGCGCCCCCCTCCCGGGGACAGGTTACGCCATGGGTGACGTAGTCATCACACTGTTACTGGAAGAAACCGGCAATCTCCCCCAGGAACTAGATATCTCTCCTGCGCCAGTGTTGGTCACTATTTTCGACGAGAATTTGCTTTTGGCGTCCTATCGATTGGCAGCCGATCTGCGCCGCACAGGTCTGAATATTGCCTGCTATCCGGTGCCCGCAAAATTAGGCAAGCAATTCAAGTATGCCGACCGCATCGGCGCGCGCGCGGCCCTGGTTTTAGGGCCTGATGAAAACGCCCAGGACCAAGTGACCATCAAAAACCTGATCAACCGCGATCAAGCCCTCGTTCCTCAGAATGAAGCTCCCCAGCTCATTAGCAAAATCCTTGCTGGCGAAGAATCTTCATGATAGAATCCCTACCATCGTGGCGGATGTAGCTCAATGGTGGAGCGCCGCACTGTGGATGCGGTGGTTGCGGGTTCGAGCCCCGTCGTCCGCCCCAGAAAAACCCCGGTCAATCGGCTGGGGTTTATGGTTTAAGGCCAGCCGCGAAATGTTTCAGCGGACAAGCAACATTCCCTGCGTAAGATGGCTTTCCATAGCTGAAGGGATTGTCAGATATTCATATTCTTGTATGTTTCTCTTAACTTCAGCTTATACGCCCTCTCCCCCGTCTCCATAGGCTCCCAGCCTTTATCGCACAAGGCACGGAACATCCACCAGGCCAGGCGTCGGTATTCCCCCTCATCCTTCATGCCTTTGATGCTGATTACATGCGTAATCTTGGAGATATCCTGATGACGCTCGATCTCGATATCCCTAAAAGCTTCATCGTTCTTCGATTTGCCAATCGCCCGGATGATCATCTCCAGCGTGCCGGGATCGGTACACTTGGCGCGCAACTCGTCTTTAGCGGACCAAATGTGGATGTATTTGTATCGGATGGCTCTATCTCCAGCGGGTAGCATGGACTCCTCCTACATGCAGAGTGAGATCATAATCGATAGCTCATTATACTGTAATGGTCAGAAGGATGAATTACACTTTGTTTTGTCATTCTGAGGAGCGCAGCGACGAAGAATCCCTGATGAGCACGTTAATTGTTGCCTATGCGGGTTCGAATTCATTGCGCTCTGTAGGGATTCTTCGCTGCGCTCAGAATGACAAGACTGTCCATGATCATGTTGACCATTACAGGGACCATTACACGATAGCTCATTATACCCTCTCTTCTCTGGTAGAATAGAAGACTGCTGTCTAGCACAAACCGACCCTCCCGCAGGTTGGCAAATCATGGAAATCATGTATTGATACCGATGGCTAAACCCAATTTCCCCGCATTACCCACTAAACCTGCGGGAGGGTGTTAGTTAGAAAAATGAAACGTTATCTCATTCCCGCCGAAGAAACCCGCAGCGAGATTAGAGTATCCAATTCTCGCTTCATCGCCACGATAGCGCCCGTCTTCAACGTGGAACAGGCCAAGGCTTTCATCGCCCGCATAAAAAAGGAATTCTCCGATGCCAGCCATAATGTGCCCGCCTTCGTGATCGGGCACGGCGCTTCCGTCACCGCCCACAGCAGCGACGACGGTGAACCCTCAGGCACCGCGGGACGCCCAGCGCTGGCAGTGCTGCAAGGCAGCGGCCTGGGCGATGCGGCAGTGGTGGTAACACGCTACTTCGGCGGCGCCAAGCTGGGAACCGGCGGCCTGGTGCGAGCCTATGGAGATGCGGTCCGGGCGGTGTTGAAAATCACCCCGCGCGCCGAGAAGGTATCCACTCACATCGTGATGATCGCTATGCCCTACAATTATTACGAGCGCGTTCAACGGCTGGTGCAATCTCATCACGGCATCATTCGCGACGAAGATTTCGCCGCAGACGTAACCCTGGGCTGTGAGCTTGCTGCCGAGGGATATCCAGCTTTTCAGGCAGCCCTGAAAGAGCTTTCACGCGGAATGCTGCAAGCTGAGATCATCGGGAGCAACGAAGCTGCGATCGTGCTGAAATGAATCAGCAAATTGGCAAAAACATCATACCAACCTACCAATTTACCAACCCACCAACACCTCACTACCATGGACTTGCGCAATACCCTTTCTGACAAACCCCTCATGGGTCTCTTCCGCCTGATGCGCGACTACCGCTTGATCTACCTGGGCGCCACGCTTAGTTTGGGTGTGGCTGCTGCGGCGCGAACAGGGACATATCTTCTCCTGGGGCAATTTGTGGATAATATCCTTGGGAATGAATCTGCTGCTCAGAGTCTGCCGCTGGTTGCCCTGGGATTTTTGGGGTTGGCCGTTGTGACCGGAGTTTTTACTTTCCTCAGTGGGACGTTGGCAGCGCGCACATCCGAAAGCATTGCCCAGCGCCTGAGGAATTATATCTACGACCATATCCAACGTCTGACCTTCACCTACCACGACCAGACCAAAACCGGCGAATTGATCCAGCGCTCCACTTCGGATATCGATGCTGTGCGACGTTTCTTCGCCGAGCAGGCCATCGGCGCTGGGCGCATCTTCCTGCTGTTCATCGTCAACCTGATCGCACTGCTGTACCTCAACTGGCAATTGGCGCTCTACTCTATCATCATCGTGCCTTTCACCATACTGATGTCTTTCTTCTTCTTCCAGCGGGTCTCTAAGGCATACGAGGCCTACCAGGAACAAGACGCCGTACTCTCGAACACTTTGCAGGAAAACTTATCCGGGGTAAGAGTGGTCAAGGCTTTCGCCCGTCAGGCTTACGAGCGCGACAAATTCGATGTAGAGAACTGGGAGAAGTTCACCCGCGGCAGGCGGCTGCTTTTGATGCACTCGCTCTACTGGCCCATTTCCGATATCCTGACCGGCGGTCAGATGCTGGCCGGCTTCACCATCGGCGCCATCATGGCCATCAACGGCGAGATATCCGTCGGCACTTATCTATCTTACGCTGGTATGGTGATCTGGATCATCTGGCCGATCCGCAACCTGGGCCGCTTGATCGTGCAAATGTCCACGGGGATGGTTTCCTTCAAGCGCATCACAGAAGTCATCCAACAAGAACGCGAACCCCTGGACGAGGGCGATTATATCCCAGGGGATTGTGTGCAAGGCAAATTCGTCTTCGATGATGTATCTTTCGCATACGAAGAAGAAAACCCGGTGCTCCAAAATATCAGTTTCGAGTGTGAGCCGGGACAAATCATCGCCTTGATCGGCTCAACCGGATCGGGAAAAACAACGCTGGCGAACTTGCTGCCGCGTTTCTACGAATACACCGATGGCAGCATCACCCTGGATGGCGTGGAACTGAAACGCTACCCCCGCAATTACCTGCGCGGGCAGATCGGCGTTGTCGAGCAGGAACCTTTCTTGTTCTCGCGCACCATCCGGGAGAATATCACCTACGGGGTTGACCGCCAGGTGCCCGAAGAGGAAGTCATCGCGGCCGCAAAAGCTGCGGCGGTGCATGATTCCATCGTTAGCTTCCCCAATGGATACGATACCCTGGTTGGGGAAAAAGGAGTCACCCTCTCAGGCGGTCAGAAACAGCGCCTCGCCATCGCCCGCACCATCGTCAAGGATCCCCGCATTTTGATCCTGGATGATGCTACGTCATCCGTTGATATGGAAACCGAAACCGAAATCCGCGCCGCCCTCGAACGGCTGATGGAGAATCGCACCACTCCTTCGGCACAGCTCAGGACAAGCTTCATTATCGCCCACCGCATCCAGAGCGTGATGATCGCTGACCTGATCGTGGTGCTCGATCACGGCCGTATCGTGCAGATCGGCAGCCACGAAGAGCTGCTCGGCCAGGAGGGCACATATCGGGTGATATTCGACATCCAGACACGCATCGAAGCTGAACTGGAAAAAGAAATCACCAGCGTAGGACAGGATGCGCAAAGCGTGTCCACACAGTAGAACAAGGAAAGACAGGATGCCATCCTGTCCTACGTCGTCTGGTGACCATGCTCTGCGTGGTCACCGCGGGGTTTCACGCTCCGCGTTGTTTGGACGTGGAACGTCTGAGTAAGCGTACCACCGCGGAGCGGTGGCACGAGTAAGAAAAAAATATGACCACACCATATATCGAAGAAGAAGAATTTTCCACCCAATTTACTGGCCGCACGATTTTACGCATCTTGGGCCAGGTGAAAACGCACTGGCAGTGGATCATCGGTTTTGTGCTGATGATCGCCACAGTATCCGTTCTCGATTCATACTTCACATTTCTCAGCAAACGGATCATCGACGAGGGCATCGTCGCTGGAAATCAAGCGGCGCTCAAAAGTATTGTGACCCAATACGGCTCATTAATTCTGGTTCAGGCCGCGGCAGTTTTTGGCTTTATCTACCTGGCAGGCGTATTGGGCGAACGCGTGCGCTATGATTTGCGCCAGAAGATGTTCAACCACCTGCAGGACTTATCGCTCTCCTACTACAACCGCACTCCAGTGGGTTGGATTATGTCCCGGGTAACCTCGGATGCGGAGCGCGTCGCTGAACTGGTGACCTGGGGTTTATTGGATGTCACCTGGGGGGTGATGAATATCGCCACTGCTACATATTTTATGATCAAGATCAACTGGCGCTTAGGTTTGATCGTTCTTGCCATCATGCCCATCCTGGTGGTGGTTGCCGCTCTATTCAAGAAAAAGATCATCGTCGAATATCGGGAGGTACGCAAGATCAATTCGAAAATCACCGGCGCATATAATGAAAATATCACCGGTGTGCGGGTTATAAAAGCATTCGGCCGCGAAGCCCGCAACATGAATGAGTTTGGCGAGCTGACCAGCGAAATGTACCGCGCTGGTTATCGGGCCGCCTGGCTATCGGCGTTATTCTTACCGACAGTGCAGATCATCAGCGCGCTGGCATTGGGCAGCATCGTCTGGTATGGCGGCCTTCAGGCCACAGTGGGGAATCTGACAATAGGCGGCATACAAGCCTTTGTATCCTATGTGGTCTTCATGATCTGGCCCATCCAGGAGATGGCACGCGTTTATGCCGAAATGCAGCACGCCATCGCCTCCGCAGAGCGCATTTTCTCATTGATCGACGCAGTGCCTGACGTGAAAGATTCACCAAGGGCGGTCGATCCCGGCACAATCCAGGGTGATATCGTTTACGAG
>JADHXE010000255.1 GCA_016783125.1 Anaerolineales bacterium | reverse complement strand
ACTTCTCCGACAAGCTGCTAGTATCGAAATTGCAGTAATAGTCAATGAAAATTTGAAATTAAAGTTGAAACTCCCCTGAATTTAGGGGAGTTTTTGGCGCACCCGGAGGGACTCGAACCCCCAACCTACTGATTCGAAGCTGATTGGTGTTGTGTCCATACCCAATTTAGCTGCCTATTTTGTCCATAGAATCAGCAAAAATGGCAAGAAATTGTCCATTCTGTCTATTACTGCCCATACTTTCTACTGGGTATGCTCGCAATTTGCTCGCAGAATGGAAAAATATTAACCTGATTTGCGATTTACAGCTTTGCTAAAAAGTAGTAAAAAAAAACCCCACAAGAATAGTTCAAGTTGTGGGGATTTTTTTTATTCGCATGATCCGGGACTCGAACCTGGGACCTTTGGATTATGAGTTCCAGTCCGGTAGAAGGTATCAAAAACCGAAAAACTTGTGCTGTGAGCTAACCCGACGGTCTACAAATCGGTGAGATTTTAGGTACGTGGTTATTTCGTGTCATTTTACCATATCCAATTAAATATCTTGTCATGTAGAAATTTGGGGAGTGGCTAAGTTGGTGAGTAAAGGAAGTCAATTAGATGGGTCGGATATTTCGGATATTGTTGTTTGTACAATTGGCGTTTATTGAAAGAAAAGACAAAAATCTTGACCGCTTTGCTAAGAGCTTTTTCACATCGAGAGAAACAACGTGATTTTCTAACTAAACGAGCCAGATAATGTCGTAATTCTGCATTATCTCCTTCGACGGAATAGGTTTCACTTTTGTCAGGCATCGGATAGTGAATGGCTGGCCAGTAGAGCACTGTCTGATACCCAGTATGCAAATCACTGTAATAAGAACTCCCTTGCACTGTCTCATAAAGAATATCCTGCATGACAGTACCATTACGATAAAAGCCCACTCGCCAACCAAGAATACATCTGGTTGCACGATCTACGAAGAGAATTACATAGATTCTGTTTTTTTTGAACCTATAAAGGTATAAAGCTCATCCATTTCCACATCATCTACTTCTTCTGGCAGAGATGCATCTGGGAGTTCCTCCGCATAAGCATTGACCCAATTGATCACGCTTTGGTGATGAATGTTCAATAAACGACCGATGCGCCGAAAGTTGATACCATCAAGATACATCTTTATTGCTTGCTTGCGAAGGCTATCTGGATAGCCACGTGGTTTAGGCTCTGGAGTGTACTTTTTCTCGCAATATTGGCACTTGTATCTTTGGCTTTTTGCCTTCGTAAACCCTATCTTGTGCTGGCGTGTTTGTGCTCCACAACTTGGACATTTCATCATTCGCTTATTATCTCACAAATACCCACGAGTTTAGCCACTCCCCGGCACTGGAACACGGCTGGGATGGGGAGTGGTTCACCCGCGCCTACGATGATTCGGGGGAAGTAGTCGGTTCCCACACCTGCGAAGAAGGCCAGATCTTCATCGAACCTCAGGGCATAAATGTGATGGCGGGCATTGGGCTGGAAAATGGCTACGCTGCCCGGGCCCTGGATTCTGTCCGGGATCGGCTGGCAACCCCCCATGGGATCGTGCTCCATCAACCCGCTTACACGCGCTACTATCTCAACCTGGGTGAAATCTCCACCTATCCACCAGGTTATAAAGAAAACGCCGGGATCTTTTGTCACAACAACCCCTGGGTGATGATTGCTGAGACCATTCTGGGAAGGGGGGATCTGGCTATGGATTATTACCTGCGCATCAACCCCTCCGCTCGGGAGGAGATCAGTGAAATCCACCGCTGTGAGCCTTATATCTATGCACAAATGATCGCCGGGCGGGATGCCCCCACCCATGGCGAGGCCAAGAACTCATGGCTGACTGGCACCGCTGCCTGGAATTATGTCGCTATCACCCAATGGATCTTGGGGGTGCGTCCGACCTTCGAGGGTTTGAAGATCGCCCCCGTGATCCCGACAGATTGGGATGGCTTCAGGGCTAAGAGGGTATTTCGCGGTGCCACCTACAACATCGAAGTTAGGCGGAAGGGGCCCGGGAACAAGGTAACCCTCAGGATAGATGGCCAACCCCACCCTGGAGATGTCGTGCCGTTCCCTGAAAGCGGGAAGGAAGAGATAAAGGTTGAGGTCACCCTGACGTAGTTATCCCTCGCGTATCACCACGGAGACACAGAGTACACAGAGAAATTATGGATGAGAGAATGGGCATTATGTCCCATTAGCGCATGCATCTCAAACCTTAAATAATTCTCTGCGCTTGCCCTGAGTTTATCGAAGGGCTCTCAGCGTCTCTGCGGTAAGTTTTAGTAAGTCGGTCCGGACCCATTCAAGGGTATGCGTTCGATATCAAAGGGCGTGCGCTGATAGACATAATAATTCAGCCAGTTCGAGAACAGCAAATGGGCGTGGCCGCGCCACTGCACCAGCGGTGGTTGGCTGGGATCATCATCGGGAAAGTAGTTGCGCGGCGGGTCGATAGGTATCCCTTGCCCAATATCCCGCTCATATTCTAACTTCAGCGTCAGGGGATCATACTCCGAGTGACCGGTGACATAAACTTGCCTGCGGTTCTTGGAGCAAATGATATAGATCCCAGCATCGTCGGATTCGGATAAGATATCCAGGTCCGAGATTCTCTCAATATCACGCCGGCGGACTTCGGTATAGCGAGAATGAGGCGCGTAATATTGATCATCAAAACCCCGCAGCAGCATGGTGTGCTGCCGGATAACGCGATGTTGAAAAACGCCTGATACCTTATTGGTGATATCGTACTTTGGAATGCCATAGCGGTGATACAGGCCAGCCTGGGCAGCCCAACAAATGTGCAGTGTTGAAAAGACATTGGTCTCTGACCAATCAAAGAAAGCGCCCAGTTCTTCCCAATAATCAATATCTTCGAAATCGAGATGTTCCACGGGCGCTCCCGTGACCACCATGCCATCGAATTTTTCATCCTTGATCTCTTCGAGAGTACAGTAGTGGTCGAACAAGTGTTCAGCGGATGTATTCTTAGCCTGGTGAGAGCAGGTATGCAGCAACGTTACTTCGATTTGCAGCGCCGTATTCGACAACAGGCGCAGGATCTGGGTTTCGGTGGTGACCTTGGTGGGCATCAGATTCAGGATGGCGATCTTCAAAGCGCGGATATCCTGGGCCAGGGCGCGCCTTTCCTTCATCACAAAGATATTTTCGCTTTCCAGAGTGGATTTGGCTGGTAGTGTTTGAGGAATGATGACAGGCATGAGATTATCCTTGTCCCAGGGCTTGATCCAAATCCCATAGGATATCGTCGATATCTTCGGTGCCAACGCTCAACCGGATGAAGTCTGGGGAGACCCCGGCACTGGCGAGCTGCTCTTCGGAGAGCTGGCTGTGGGTTGTGCTGGCCGGATGGATGGCAAGGCTGCGGCTGTCCCCGATGTTGGCCAGGTGGGTAACGAGCTTGAGATTATCAATGAAGCGCGCCCCGGCTTCCTTACCGCCCTGAACGCCAAACCCCAAGATTCCCCCGGACCCTTTGGGGAGATATATGCAGGCTTTCTCATAATCTGGATGACTCTGCAACCCCGGATAAGTAACCCACGCGACTTTGGGATGAGCCTCAAGGAATTCGGCTACCCGTTGGGCGTTCTGCCCATGGCGATCCATGCGAAGACTAAGGGTTTCCAGTCCCTGGAGTAGCAGCCAGGAGTTGAAAGGAGCCTGGCAAGCCCCGTAATCTCGTAAAATTTGAGCGCGGGCCTTGCTGATAAAAGCCAGTTCGCCCAAATCCGCATACACCAGCCCATGATACCCGGGATCCGGCGTGGTGAAATTTGGGAAGCGCCCGCTGGCAGCCCAATCGAATTTTCCGCCGTCGACGACTACGCCTCCGATGGTGGTGCCATGCCCACCGATGAATTTAGTGGTGGAATGCACCACGATATCAGCACCCCACTCAAAGGGTCGGCACAGATAGGGCGTGGCGAAGGTGTTATCAATCACCAATGGGACTCCCGCCTCCCGAGCTATCGCCGATACTTCTTCGAAAGGAAACACATTGATACGCGGATTCCCTAAGGTCTCACCCCAAATCAATTTGGTGTTGGGTTGGATGGCCTGACGAAAGTTCTCCGGATCGCTGGGATCAACGAAGGTAGTCTCGATCCCTATGCGTGGAAAGGAGTGATGAAACTGGCTGACAGTGCCGCCATACAGCGTCGATGCCGAGACGATATGATCGCCCGCCTGGCAGAGAGTCAGCACCGCCATGGCCTGGGCGGCATGCCCCGAGCTGGCTGCCAGGGCGCCGGAACCACCCTCGAGGTCCGTCATGCGCTGCTCGAAGACATCGCTGGTGGGGTTCATGATGCGGGTGTAGATATTGCCCTGCTCTTCCAACGAAAATAAGCGCGCCGCGTAATCAGTACTCTCGAAGACATAGGATGTCGTCTGATAAATCGGAGCCACGCTGGAGCCAGTAGTGGGGTCCGGCTGCTGGCCAGCGTGCAATTGGCGAGTATTGAAACCGAACTGGCGATCGATTGAGCTTGTTACCATGATAATTTTCTCCTCATACAATTAAGTCTTTTAAAATCGTAGCGGCGGACAGCCATCTCGAAATTCACTGGGAATTTGCGGGAAGCTGTCCGCCGCCTGGCAATATCAACCCTATAGGGTTATATGTTGAAACCTATCCGTTCAACTCCTTGCCCAGGCAGTGCTGCAGCCCCCGCCAGGGCATGACCATACTTGAAAGATATAACGTGTCGAAAAGCTTGATTTTTGACATTGGGGCAATCTTATGTGCACTAGCTTTATTTGTCAAGGGAAATCCGTTAAGTTGCCGGTCTGATCTCCACCAAACGCTCAATGGTCAGAATGCCAATCAATCCAATAAACACAAGGGCACCGATAGCCCCAAACATCCCCTGCACTCCCAATCTCTCAAGCAACACACCGCCCAGCAATCCTCCCGTGGAAGCACCGAAGCCCAGCAAGACACTTCCCAACAGACCTTGGGCTGTGGCGGATAACCCTTCCGGCGCGTTCTCTGAGGCGTAGGTAGCTGCAGCGATCCACAAAGCCGGGAAAGTAAAACCATGCAACCCTTGAATAGCCATGACAACCCAAGGGCTTCTCGCAAAAGCATACAACACACAGCGCAGGCCGGTGATGACGATAGCCAGAATGAGCACGCCCTTAGTATTAAGCTTGCGCAACAGGATGTAGGAAAAGAACATGACCGGTAGTTCGAAGACGGTCGAAATCATGAAGGCAATACCTATCAATGTCTTACTGCCACCGATTTCGTCCATCAATATCGACATGTAATTTGTGTGTGCTGCCATACCAATCGCGGCCACAAAGATCATCACCAAAAACAACACCCAGCGTCGGTTTACCAGTAACGACCTCACACCAGACCAGAAGGGCGTCTCTGAAGCTACGCTAGGATACTTCACCCGAGTGTTAGGAATCAGGATCAGAGCCATAAAGATCGCATATGACCAGAACATCCATCGTAGACCATACCGTTGGAATATCATTCCCAGCATCGCCGCAGATAACCCCCATCCAATCGTCCCCCATAACCGGATGCGACCATACATTTCGCGCTGGTTGCCTAGGGAAGATAAAGTTGCACTATCCACTAGGGACATGATGGGAGCAGAGAAGAAGGAAAACAGAATGATTGCGACGAGGAGCAGACCAAAATTGGTAATTGCTGGAACCATCGACATGATTGCTACAGCTGCAACTAGTGTGATCGTCAATACGACTCTATGCCGCTGCCTAGCATCTGCCAGCCCAGTCCAAAAAGGTGAGGCGAATAGGGTTAGCAAGGGTGAAATGCCCAGCAACAACCCAACTTGGCTACCAGAGAGGCCCATGGATCGATAATATAATGCCAGAAAGGGAATTACTGCGGCTATCGCTGCAAAATATAGAAAGTAAATTATCGAAGATGAGGTATTTGCACGCATCCGTGGTTATGGCCCAATCAAAAACACTGGCAGTGTGAGCATCTAAACCAGGTTTCACTGGTATTGGTCGTTTATTCTTCCAGCATCACGTTTCTAGCCCAAACCCAAAGGAGAAGAGCGACTGATCAGATTTTGAATTATTTATATTCAATGGAAGTTGATCGTTAGTCCGCAGCCACGTAAAAGGCAGCCTGCCATTGAAAGGATAATCACCGAAGAGCATATCAGCTACACCAGCACCTTCGCTGCCAGGCAGCCAGGCAGCTACCAGGGCATCCATCAGTGGAAGTTGATCCGTGAGCACCAACGGCCGCCCTGAGATTATGATAACGATCAATTTCTGGCAGTGTTTGCGAACGCGGGCGATCAGATCGACATCTTCACCAGATAGGGTCAGGTTTGCCCGGTCACCAAAACCTTCAACATACGGCTCTTCACTGATCACCACGATACCAACATCGGCGATCATCGGTTTTCCATTTTCACCAACATTTCTTTCGAAACGACCAGAGCTTTCGTAGTTCACAATCGCATCGGGTGATACTGCCGTCCGGATTCCTTCCAAGATGGTTGTTCCTGGAGGGCTATCCACTTAAGGCGGGACAGCACCGGCAGCCAAAGGATCGTGAACGATGTGCGGTCGGGACTTGCGAGGGAGAGGCAAAGCACCCATTTGATTGAGCAGCCAATCAAACAAATTCGGGAATTGTTCCCCGTATA
>JADHXE010000254.1 GCA_016783125.1 Anaerolineales bacterium | reverse complement strand
ATTTTGGGGATACTCCTCGCCGCCGTTGCGGTCTACTGATTATTCGTGAAATTTGTGGTATTCGTACACATTCGTGATAAATGATCTGCCATTTTAAAATATAGTCAGTTTGGAGATCACGTGTATCGCTACCGTTCAACCTTCCTCTTCGCCGCGCTCGTTTTGATATCCCTGCTGGGCCTGGCCGGATTGACTTGGGCCAACTATCGCTTCTCAGATCAGAGTTCTGGCGGCAATGACTTTCTGGCCCGTTGGGTGGGCGCGCGCAAATGGCTGATAGAGGGGATCAGTCCCTATGATGAGCGCGTCAGCCTGGCTACGCAGGAGATAATTTACGGCCATCCCGCCGATGTCTCCAAGGGGGAAGACCTTAGTCACTTTGTGTATCCATTGACCTCCATGGTTATCTTCGGGCCTTTTGGGTTGTTGGAATACCTTCCCGCGCGTGCCCTGTGGATGACCGTCTTGGAGCTGAGCCTGGCTGGTCTGGCGATTCTCAGCTTGCGCCTGGTGCGCTGGTCTGTATCACCGGCGCGGGTCGCTGTGCTGATCCTTTTCAGCGTGCTCTGGTATCACGGCGCGCGCACGCTCATCGTCGGGCAGTTTGCCGCGATCGAGGCTTTGTTGATCGTGGGGGCATTGCTGCTCATCCAGAAAGAACAAGATGGCTTTGCGGGGTTGTTGTTGGCTTTAGCCACTGCCAAACCCCAAATGGTGGTTCTGATTATCCCCTTCGTGCTGATTTGGGCATATTCTCGCCGCCGCACAAATTTGATCTGGGGCTTCTTTGGCAGTTTATTGGGCATGTTCCTCGTGTCTTTATTTTTCATCCCCAACTGGCCTCTGCAAATGATCTGGCAGATGATGGAATACCCTGGCTACACCGAGCGCATCGGCTCTTTGATCTCGATCTTAGCTGGCTCCATCCCGGGCTTGAGCAAGCAATTGAGTATCATCTTGAATCTCTTCTTCTGGGGTTATTTGATCGTCGAGTGGGTGTTGGCCTGGGGCAAGGATCAGCGCTGGTTCTTATGGACCGCCTTGATGACCCTGGTGTTGACCAATTTCCTGGTCTTGCGCACCGCCACAACCAACTACGTAATGATGCTGCCAGCCGTGTTTATGGTCTTTAGGGTCTTGGAATACCGCTGGCCGAAAGTGGGGGTGGGCATCGTCTGGGCTACGCTGTTGCTGCTATTGATCGGATTGTGGGCCCTCTTTCTGAACACCGTACAAGGCAACCTCGAGCAGCCCGCCATGTATTTGCCGCTGCCCCTATTTTGTCTATTAGGATTATGGTGGGTGCGCTGGTGGGCGATCCGCCCGCCGCTGATGCCGATTGAAAACCTCGTCGAATAACTGGGAGTTCCTTTGAGGTCTGCTACCCGAAAGTCAAAACAGCGCTCCGCTTTTTATCTTGTTTTGTTCCTGGCGCTAGCCATACGCCTGTTAGGCATCTCGGCGCGCCCTCTCTGGTACGATGAAGCCTTTTCGGTGCTGTTCGCATCCAAGGGGCCAGCGGCGATGGTTGAAGGCACTCTCGGTGGCGCCAATGAACCCGCGGCTGAGGAACACCCACTTTTCTACTACACTCTGCTATGGGGATGGATGAAAGCATTTGGGGAATCGCCCTTGGCCGTGCGTGCCTTCTCAGCTTTATTTGGGATTGGCATCGTAGCCCTGGTTTATTTTTTTGGACGCGCTCTATTTGACGATGTTTTTGGATTGTTAGCTGCTAGCCTGGTTGCGATTTCTCCTTTTCAAGTCCATTACGCCCAAGAAGTGCGTATGTATGCCCTGATGGCCTTCCTGTTGATGGGGGCTACCTGCGCCTTATGGATGGGGACACGCAGTGGACGTTGGGGGTGGTGGCTGCTCTTTGGGGTTTGCTCTGCCCTGGCACAATACACCCATAATCTGGCGGCATTCTATTTAGTGCCCCTGGCGCTGACACCTCTCTTGATGAAAGATTGGCGCTCACTGCGCGCCGTGATCCTCAGCGGCCTTGGCGCATTGCTGCTCTATACCCCCTGGCTGCTGCGATTGCCCGCCCAGTTCGCCAAAATTCAGGGCGTTTTTTGGATCGACCGTCCCTCGCCCGCCCGACTGGTCACCGCATTGCTCACCTTCGTGACCAATTTGCCCATCCCAGACAATTGGCTCCCGATAGCTTTGTTCGTGACATTCTCGACAGTTGCCCTTGCCCTTTGGCATACTCTGCGGGTATGGCGAACCTGGGGTCGGGCTGATGAAGGTGTCCGGATCGGTTTGTGGCTTTTATACCTGGCTTTTGTACCGCCCCTGTTCCTGTTCTTATTCTCACAGTGGCAGCCGGTGTTCATTGAGCGGGTGCTGCTGCCCTCGGGGGTGATATTTTTTGTGTGGCTTGTGTGGGCTTTCAGCCAGACGGGAATGCCTAAAGTAATCCAATTCTTGGCATACTCTCTATTGATTGGTGGGATGCTGTTGGGGATATACAACCATGTTACCTATGCTGGCTTCCCCTATGGGCCTTATGCCAAGATGGATGCCTATCTTGCTGAAAATTCATCCCCAGATAATGTGATCCTGCACTCCAATAAACTTACCATGCTGCCGATGGTCTACTACAATCGCGATCTGCCACAACGCTATCTAACCGACCCTCCCGGCAGCGGTTCTGACACTTTAGCCCCGGTCACGCAAGAAGTGCTGGGATTGCTCGTTGACCCTGATCCGGGGGTCGCTGTGGGGGATGCCCAACGAGTTTGGTTTGTGATCTTCGCGCGCGCCATAGGCGAATATCAAAGCCTCGGGCACAGCACTCACCCCCAACTGGAGTGGTTGAACAGCCACTTCAACCTTGAGAACATCTCCAATTGGGATGAGTTGCTACTCTATGTTTATGTCAAAGAGTAGATAAAATTCGGCATGGTTCAAAATACTGAGAATCTAGCTTGACAATTTGAAGCATGAGAATACACGAATATGCACGAATTGGCCGAATTGCACGAATAAAGCTATGAAAAATTCGTGTAATTTGTGTTATTCGTAATCATTCGTGATGCCAACGGCACAAAGCAAAGCAAACCTGTGCCGCTAATTGTAAAGGCATGTCCTGAGTTCGACGAAGGGTGTTTTGGGTACAAAATGAGCCATGCCCAAAATTCGATTGTTTACCAAATAATCTTGTGAATACTCGCCGAAACACTCTATTAACGCTCTTTTCCCTGGCCTGGGTAACGATTATCGTCAGCCTGTATTACGTGCTGCATAAACCTTTTTCGCCGGAGTCGGCCATCAATCTGGCGCGCACCGGCGGACAAATAATCGTCGCCTGGGGTTTGATATCTATCGGAGGGGGATTGGGCGCTCTCATCTTCTCCGGTGATGAATATCATCCTCTGGCGCGCCTGGGGTTGCAGGCTGCCCTGGGATTATGCGTCATGGGCATCGGTATGCTGGTCGTCGGCTCGACGTTGGGAGTGAATGCTCCATTGATGTGGCTGCTCTTCTTCCTGATGGGAGGCGTGTTATGGCGGCATGTGGTTGCCTGGTGGAAAACCTGGCGGGGATTTGTTCCCATTTGGCAGGCATCTGGTCGCCTGGAGCGGGCAATTGCCTTCGGCGTGGGATTGATCATGTTGTCGACTTTGATCACAGCGCTGGCCCCGCCGCTCAAATTCGACGCCCTGGTTTATCATCTCACTTTGCCGCGCGCCTATCTGGATGCTGGACGCATAACCTATATTCCCTGGCTGATGTATTGGGGGATGCCGCAAATCTCTGAGATGCTATACACCTGGGCGATGGCTTTGGCCGGAGCAGAAGCGGCCGTGGTGTTGGGCTGGATGTTTGGTGCACTTGCCTTGGTGGGGATCTTCGGATTTATAAACCAAAAATTCAACGAGCGGTCTGCCTGGATTGCCCTGGCTGCCTTGATGGCCGGTTTCACGACCGCGGCTTCTTTGGCCTGGGGATACGTGGGGTGGATGACGATGTTTTACGGCTGGGCCTTCCTTATGACCTTGGATCGTTGGGTTACAAATCGAAGCCGGGTAGATTTGATCCTGGCGGGGGTGTTCGCCGGGCTTGCATTAGGAACCAAGTACACTGCTGGGGTCTTGCTGCTCTGTGGATTGGGGGTCATTGCCTGGTTTGATCGAAAAGAACCTCTGAAAAAGTTGTTACTCAGTTTTCTTTTATTTGGAGTTACCGGTGTCCTGGTTTCGCCGCCATGGTGGTTGAAGAATATCATCGCCACCGGCAATCCCTTCTATCCTTTTCTATTCCCCGCGGGCGCTGTCGATCAGTTGCGCTTGGTTTTTTATCAGGATCAGCCAATCTGGGGCGCATGGCATGAGACCATATTTTTGCCAATTATGGCAACGTTACAGGGTCTGGAGGGTACTCCTGGATTCAGTGCCTCGATTGGCCCTTTGTTGTTGGCCCTGGGTGCGTTATCCTGGATTGGGTGGGGACAGCGTTCTAAAAACCAACAAAGCACGTTGAAGGTTGCCGCTTTTATTTCCGTCTTTGGATTAGTAATCTGGGCTGTAGCCAGCCGCATATCCGGATTGCTCATCCAAACTCGACTATATCTTTCGCTTTTTCCGGCCTTTGCCGTCCTGGCTGGGGCTGGTTTCGATGGGATAAATCGTATCAAGTTTCCTGGAGTGCGTTTGGGGCGTGTTATAGGTGGATTCGTGCTGCTGGTACTCTACTTGAATGTTTTCCAGATCAGCAACGCTGTGCTTCGTCAAAACGCTCCCCAAATCGTCTTCTCGATTACGACAAAGGAAGACTATCTGCTCAATAATCTGGGTTGGTATGCCTGGGTGATAGAGTCCATCGATGAACTGCCTGAAGATAGCCGGGTGTTGATGCTTTGGGAGCCGCGCAGCTATTACTGCACACCAAAATGCACACCCGATGAGACTCTCGACCGTTGGTATCGAGAAGTACGCAGCCACCAGGATTCTGATGAGATACTCAAGGCCTGGCGAGATGATGGCTATACACATCTGCTGTTTTATCGAGAGGGAGCCGATTTCATCAGAGATGAAGATTCTCGTTACCAGGATTCAGATTGGCAATTCTTGGAACAGTTGCTTACCAGTTTGCCAGCCCCTCTTGGGTTTGGCGATGTTTACGCTTTATATCCTTTGGATGCCCCATGAACTTCCGAAAACACCCTTTTTTCGGGAACTTTCTCTCTATGGCTGGACAGTTATTTTTTTTGTTCATCTTGGGGTTGAGCGCAGCTGTTCTGGTCAGCGCCTTCCAGCCCGCGCCAGGCTACATGGACGCTGATTATTACTATGCCACCGGCTTGCAGCTTGCCGAAGGGCAGGGGTTTAGCGAACCATTTTTGTGGAATTATCTGGATGCGCCTGAAGGCGTGCCGCATCCCTCTCATGCGTACTGGCTGCCTTTGACGTCTCTCCTGGCTGCCCTGGGTATGTCCCTGTCTGGCAAGTTGAGTTTCGCAGGGGCCAAAATCGGATTCGTCCTTCTGGCCGGCCTGATCCCTCCGCTGACTGCTGGGATTGCCTATGCTCTAACCGCAAGGCGACATACTGCCATCCTGGCCGGCTTATTGGGGGTGTTCTCAGTTTTTTATCTGCCCTATCTCCCCACAACCGACACCTTTGGGCTTTATATGCTATTTGGGGGTTTATTCTTCCTCTTACCAACGCTGATAAAAAATGGCCTTACCCGGGGTTTTGTCTATGGCCTCATCGCAGGGTTGATGTATCTCACTCGCGCCGATGCCCTGCTATGGCTTTTGATCGCGCTGATCCTCTCGACATATCAGTCTAGCACCGAAAAAAACTCCCCGCTTCCCGCGCCCCGCTCCACCCTTCACGCCTCTCGTTTCACGCTCCACGCTTCACGCTTCACCCTCGTTCTGATCGGTTTCCTTGCTATCACCACCCCCTGGCTCATCCGCAATCAACTCGCTTTCGGTACACCCTTTTCTCCCGGCGGCGCCAAAGCTTTATGGTTCACCAGCTATAACCAATTATTTGCCTACCCTGCTGACCAATTAGGATTTGCCCAATGGTGGGCTTCTGGGCTGGCCGAAATTCTCAGAGTGCGTCTATGGGCTTTGGGGCAAAACTTGCAGACAGCCATTGCCGTGCAAGGAGCTATCTTCTCGGCTCCGTTCATCCTGGTTGGCGCATGGCATTTGCGAAAGGATTTCCGCGTGCAGTTAGGGGTGATGACTTGGTTGATCACATTAGCCGCCATGACCCTGGTTTTCCCGTTCGCCGGCGCCCGGGGCGGATTTTTCCATTCAGGCGCTGCGCTGCAACCCCTGCTCTGGGCCCTGGCTGCGGCCGGTTTAGAAGGTTTCGTTTCATGGGGCAACCGTGCCAGAGGCTGGCATCTCAAGCAGGCGCGCAACGTTTTTGCGACGGCATTCGTGGGCTTTGCATTGATTCTCTCTGTCTTTATCCATGGTCAGCGGGTTCTCGGTTGGGGGGAGGGCGGTCAAACTTGGGGAGATAGTTATGAGTACTATTCGCAGCTAGACCAGGTGCTGGAGAATTTAGGTATCTCCGTTGAAGAAATTCTCATGGTCAATAATCCGCCCGGCTTTTATATTGCCAGCGGACGCCCAGCTATCGTCATCCCCGATGGGGATGCAAACACTTTATTATCAGCAGCCCAACGCTATCAGGCGGATTATGTGATCCTGGAATTCAATCACCCCTGGGGCTTGAATAAGCTTTATGATCACCCTGACCAAAACCGTGCTTTTCGGCTTCTGTGGAGCGATGAATATACTTATATCTTCCAAGTAGAAATAGCCCCATAATTGTTCACTGCCTACTGAATACTCCGACAATGTCAACTTAGCGAGGAAAACCCAAAAT
>JADHXE010000253.1 GCA_016783125.1 Anaerolineales bacterium | reverse complement strand
GGAGCAACCCTGCACACCCCTTATTTTCGGACTTTTTCCATCGCCAGTGCGTAAGTCATAATGTACTAGAACAGCGGCTTCTAACGGGTTTCAACCCGTTTGGTATGCCAGACACTGATACTTCACATGCGTTCAGCACAGGTTTCAATCGGTGGGTATCTGAAATGCCATAAAACCTACGGGGTCTCCTTTCATATCCTGCTTCTTCGTGGTTAAATACCCCCATGGATGATAAAAGAACTCACCCCCTTCGACGCTTGTGGGGCTATGCTCGCAAGCACCGGCGCGCCATTGTGGTGGCGTCGCTGTATTCCATCCTCAACAAGATCTTCGACCTGGCTCCGCCCATGCTCATCGGCGCAGCAGTAGATGTGGTTGTTCAGCAGGAAGATTCGCTCGTTGCTCGCCTTGGTGTCACGGACGTTGCTCAACAACTGCTGGTGCTCGCTGGGCTGACGGTGATCATCTGGGTTTTCGAATCCACTTTCCAGTATGCCTATCAAGTTGCCTGGCGGAACCTGGCGCAGTCTATCCAGCATGATTTGCGGATTGATGCCTATGACCATGTCCAACACCTCGAGCTATCTTACTTCGAAGAACGCAGCACAGGCGGATTGATGGCGGTCCTGAACGATGACATCAATCAAATGGAGCGCTTTCTCAATGGGGGCGTCAATGATATCTGGCAGGTGGTCACCACAGTGTTGGTCATTGGGGGGATTTTCATCTATACGGCGCCCACTGTGTCCTGGATGGCATTGCTGCCGATGCCATTCATTATTTGGGGATCGATCCGCTTTCAGCGCAGACTAGCCCCGAAGTATGCCGTGGTCCGGGAGATGGTCGGCATCCTCAACGGGCAGCTCTCTAATAATTTTGGGGGGATTGCCACGATCAAGAGTTTCACTGCCGAAGGGCATGAACTGGCTAGAATTACAGAAGGGAGTAATGACTACCGCCTCGCCAATCGCGATGCTATCGCCTTGAGTTCGGCATTCGTCCCCTTGATCCGCATGGTAATCATGAGCGGCTTTATCGCCATCCTGATCTTCGGCGGCCGTTTGACCTTAGCAGGTCAACTGGCTGTCGGCACATACAGCGTGTTGATCTTCATCACCCAGCGGCTTCTATGGCCTCTGACGCGCTTGGGCGACACTCTCGACCTTTATCAGCGCGCCATGGCCTCCACAGATCGCGTGCTCAATTTGCTGGATACCCATGCCAGAATCCCCAGCGGCGATACATCTTTACTCACCGAGAACGTGCGCGGTGAGATCAATCTCGATAATGTCACCTTCGAATATAAGAGCAGCGAGAATCGTTCGGTCATGCGCGGATTGTCCTTGCGGATGCCGGCTGGCGAGACGATTGGCATTGTAGGTTCTACTGGAGCGGGGAAGACTACCCTGGTCAAGTTGCTATTGCGATTTTACGATGTCCAATCTGGGAGCATCACCCTGGATGGGCATGACCTGCGCAATCTGCGGCTCAATGATCTGCGCAGGGCGGTAGGCTTCGTCAGCCAGGATGTATATCTTTTCCATGGCACAGTGCGAGAGAATATTGCTTATGGCACATTCGATGCCACGGACGAGCAGATCGTTGATGCGGCCAAAATCGCCGAAGCGCACGATTTCATCAGGCAGCTTCCACAGGGTTATGACACCATCGTCGGCGAGCGCGGCCAGAAGCTCTCCGGCGGACAGCGCCAGCGCGTCTCGATAGCCCGCGCCGTGCTCAAGGATCCTCCGGTGCTGATCCTGGACGAAGCTACCTCCTCAGTGGATAACGAAACCGAGGCCCTGATCCAACGCTCGCTGGAACGCATCGCAGTTGGCCGCACAACCATTGTCATTGCCCACCGCTTATCGACTGTGCGCAACGCCGACCGCATCTTTGTGCTTGAGCGCGGTCAACTCATCGAGCACGGCCGTCATGAAGAACTGGTCGCAAGCCAGGGCATCTACGCCGCTTTGTGGGGCGTCCAGACTGGGGATCGTAAGGCGGTTGAAGGCTAATTCATAGATAAGTATTCGTCTCGTTCGTCTCGTTCCACTGCTCCGCGGTGGAACGTATGCAGGGACGTTCCACGTCCTGCAGCGGAGCGCAGAGCATCGTAACCAGAAAAAGATCGATGTCGGAATTTATAAGAAGCAAAGAAGCTAAACTTCTGGCAGAAGTTTAGCTTCTTTTGTTTTTGGATGCGCTGATTTCTCTATGCCTTAAATTTTCTGTGCTCCACCATCATGCAGCGATCCATAACCACATCTAAACCAGCAGCGCGGGCTTTTGATGCGGCCTCTTCGTTGGCGATACCGAGCTGCATCCACACCGCCTTGGCGCCGGTCTGGATGGCCTGCTCGACGAAGAGGGGCACCGCCTCGCTGCGCCGGAAGATCAACACTACATCTACTGGCCCTGAGATGGAGGGTAGATCAGCGTAAACCTTCTCTCCCAGGGCTTCTTCCAGGTTGGGGTTCACCGGAATGATGCGATAGCCTTGTCCCTGTAGATAGGCGGGAACATAATCCCCCGCTTTCTCTGGTCGCGAGGAGAATCCAACCACGGCGATGGTTTTGGTGTCGCTGAGAATTTTGCGTATGGTTTCTTCAGGATTATTAACTGAAATCATATGCTTTGTCCATATCTTTATATTTTTTTATCACGAATTGTCACGAATGTACGAATTTCACGAATGTGGGCTTATTCAATGAAACGGCTCATTTTTAGTTGAAAACCTAGTTTGCCCAATTGGTAAAACATTCGTGTGATTGGTGTTATTCGTTGCCATTCGTGATTAAACCCAACTACAGTCTCACCGCCATGAACGGCACTAACATCTCCTCAGGACGTAGACCGCCATGCCGGCCACGCAAGGGGTTATCTTTATCGCCCCACCACAGGTAGGCGTTCTCATGGGGGATAGCGATCAGATCACCCATCCGTTCGCGCAAGCGCGGGTTGATTTCGCCCGGGCCGAATAAGCCGCTTTCTATGGCCTGCTCTGAGCTGATGAGTGAAAACTGCCCCGGCCAGGTCTGGTTGAAATACTCTTTGATGGCATCCAGTTTTCCTGGCCGCGCGAAAAGGAACATCAATCGATTTTCCCCGGTGGGTTTGATGTGCAGCATTTGATCTAATTGGGGGTGATTCTTGTATAGGTACTTGGGGTCGTCGAGTGTATTTATCTGCCCATGATCAGCGGATAAGATCAGCAAGGTATCTTTCCGAACTGAGGGACGCAGGCGCTTGAGGAAGAATTCTTCGAAGGCGAAACTGAAGTTGCTGAACTCGGCCAGCACGCGCTCGTCGTCGGGTTCGTAATAGTGAGAGAGCCCGTCAACCTGCCCCCAATAGACCCAAGAATACATGCGTTGCTCTGGCTTATCTTCGATGAGTTGACGGATATTGACCCACAGTTCAGCGGGCGTGCCAAAGGGTTTGATTTCCACATCCTGCATAAACATTTCAGAGAGGCCTGAGTGGGCAATGTTGTGGTGCTGGAAGGCGTAGGGGATCACGCCGTGGGCGCGCAGGTGTGGGCCCAACCTGGGGACGTTGATGAAATCCTTGGGCTTGAATCCGGCGTGTTCTAAGCTGCCCAGGCCGCCGCCTCGAAATGTCATCGGGGTGTGCAGGATCATATTGGCGACCAGGCTGTATTCTTTGAGCCACATCTCGTATCCGACAATGCCATGGGAAGCGGGGCTGCCTCCGCTCCACAAGGTGGTGATAGCCGCGCAGGTAGTGCTGGGGGTGATCGATGTCAGCGGGGCCAGCAGCCCATCTTCCATCAGTGAGCGCCAGATGGGAATGTCCCCGTTTTCGAGCCACCTTTGGAAGCGGTGCAGCGAAAGCGCGTCCATGATGATCAGGATCACGCGGCGAATGCCGTCCCCAGGAGGCAGCAGAATCTCAGGGCGCAGAGCACCAGCCCCGAGGTCGGGAACGTTCAGCCATCTGCAAATGCTGGACGGAATATTGAGGATGGATTGATCTTCATAGCGCGGATATTGAAAATCAGCCCCTAAATCCAGGCCGGGGAGACGATGTTTACTTAAATTGGGGAGCAGCTTGGGTGTCAGATCGGGCATGATATAATTTCCCATCCAGCAAACGTCGAGTTTATTTTGGAGGTCAAGCGTGGAACGAAGACTTCTGTCCAGTAGGCGCATCCGAGAATGGCGGGAGTATATTACCGCATATTTGATGATTGCGCCGGCAACGATCCTTGTCTTTACGTTTGGAATTTTCCCAGTGGGGTTTGCGCTCTTTGTAAGTGTGCATAAATGGCGGCTCAAGAGGGGCGATTTTTTGGGGATGGATAATTATGTCCGTGCGCTTGAAAATTTAGCCTATATCATGTTTTTTGGGCTTGCTGTTGGTTTGTTGATCTATGCAGTGCTGAGCCTCAGGCGGATGTACCAACAAACTTTGGAACATGGTGACCGTCCATGGTGGTTGTCGCTGCCCGCTTTAGTTTATTCGATCACGATGTTGGGGTTGGTTTACTGGGTGTTCAAAATATTACCCGAAGTGCTTGGTATTGCTGACAAGATCATCGGCCTGGAGAAAACCCGCGAGTTATTCAACCAGCTCTTGAACGAAGCGTTCCATGCTGGTCAGGCATATGCTGCCTGGGGGATTTTTACTAAATTGATTTTGGCTTCCATTGTAGTGGGCCTGGGTTTGCTTTTTGGGAAGGTATTCCAGAATGGCCGTAATGTTGGCTATTTGATTACCTTCATTGGCGTGGAGTTATCCGCCATGATTGGGGGATGGCTGCTGTGGGTTACCTATTTGGCGGTGCGGGAGGCCTACCATCTGGCCCTGGAAACCGGTGAAGATCCAGGCATTTGGCCGCAGGTGATCACAGTCGGCTCTGGGGTAATCTTGCTGGTGGTATCCTGGCGGCTTTGGCAAAATGCAGTGAAGCAATCGAGTAACCGTGCCTTCATTATCTATGTGTTAGCGGCGATGACCTTGCTGGTTGGTGGTGTCTTGTTGATTACCGAACTGCCCACGCTGCTTGCTGCTGGAGATAAAGATTTGTGGAAAGGGTTGAAAGTGACCATTTTTTACTCGCTCGGGACGGTTCCTTTCCAGCTGACCTTCTCATTATTCCTGGCGATCTTGCTCTTCCAAAAGTTGGCCGGTTCAGAATTGTTCCGTATGTTGTATTTCCTTCCATACGTCACACCAACCGTTGCCAGCGCAGCGATCTTCCGACAGCTTTTCTCTAATCGGTATCAAGCCCCCATCAATCAACTATTGATATCGTCTGGCTTTGAGCCGCTGCAATGGGTGCGCGAACCCAGCGGTATTTTTACGATGATTGCGGAAAGCCTTAATTTCACTCTCCCTGAATGGGCTGCTGGCCCAAGTCTGGCGTTGGTCGTGATCATGATCTACTCCATCTGGACCTTTGTGGGATATAACACAGTGATCTATCTGGCAGGATTAGGCAATATCTCCACAGAATTAGTGGAAGCGGCGGAGATCGATGGGGCCGGCCGCTGGGAGATCTTTCGGCATATTACCCTTCCACTGCTCTCCCCTACGACTTATTTTCTCTCCATGTTATCGATTATCGGCACGTTCAAAGCCTTCAACCACATTTGGGTGATGCGCCAGGGTTCTGCATTGGGGACAACCGATACCTTCAGTGTGGTTATCTTTACAGAATTTTTCGAGAAGCTCCGTTTCGGTTATGCCTCTGCACTGGCTTTTGTGCTCTTCGCTGTCATTCTCAGCCTGACATTTGTCAATAATAAGATTCAAGGCTCGCGGGTGTTCTATGGCTAATTCCATTTCTATCCCCAAGTTAGATCTGAAGAATGACCGTGTATTGATTTTTCTGCGCAGTTTTATTGGCAAATTCTCAATATACACTTTTCTCATTCTCGGTGTAGTAATTTCTATTACACCGTTTGTATGGATGGTATTGACATCTCTGATGACCCTGGGAGAAGCGCAGGGGATTCGTTGGATCCCCACGGAACTGCATTTTGAGAATTATGTTGAAGCCTGGCAAGAAGCCACTTTCTCTGAGTATTTCACTAATAGCGTGATTATCACGCTGATCACACTGTCAGGGGAGCTCACATTTTGCATTTTGGCTGCCTATGCCTTTGCCCGCATCAAATTCCCTGGACGTGATGCCATCTTCGCTTTACTGCTCAGCACCATCATGATCCCTGCCATGGTCAGCATTATCCCCAATTTCCTAACCGTGACCTGGCTGGGACGGATTGGCCCGATCAAGTGGATCAACAACTGGCCCTCACTTACAGTCCCTTTTATGGGCAGCATCTTCGCCATATTCCTGCTGCGCCAGTTCTTTACCCAGATACCAAATGAACTGTATGATGCCGCCCGCATCGATGGCGCGGGGCATCTGCGTTTCTTGTGGACCGTTGTATTGCCCCTTTCCAAAGCCCCTCTGATGGTCATCATTGTTTTGTCTTTCATTGGTTCGTGGAACTCGCTGGCCTGGCCAATGCTGGTGACAAACTCCCCAGAATGGCGTCCCATCGCCCTGGGGTTGGTTCAATTCGTCGAAGAGGCAGGCCAACGCTTGAACTTGATGATGGCTGGGGCTTTTATTACAATTATTCCCATCTTAGTGATTTACTTTATCACCCAGAAACAATTTACTGAGAGCATCGCCCGCAGTGGTTTGAAAGGATAAGGGTGCTCTTCAACTGAATATGACTTACGCACTGGCTATGGAAAAAGTCCGAAAATAAGGGGTGTGACGGGTTGCGGAGCAACCCGTCACACCCCTTATTTTCGGACTTTTTCCATAGCCAGTGCGTAAGTCATATTCAGTTGAAGAGCACCCTTATCCTTTCAAACCACTGCGGGCGATGCTCTCAGTAAATTGTTTCTGGGTGATAAAG
>JADHXE010000252.1 GCA_016783125.1 Anaerolineales bacterium | reverse complement strand
GTGAAACACCCCGCTCACCCCAAAATCTGGGAAGCTCCACGCCAAGTCCCAAAGAGCCAAAGATATATTACCTACTCTATTCAACCAGGCAGAGAAGATCACCTTCTCCAGTTTGATGCTGAATAAACCTAACCTTTAGAACTTGAGGAAGAAAAAAAAATGGAAAAACAAGTTGGTACGTTTGCAGTCAAAAAAGGACTGGCTCAAATGCTCAAAGGCGGAGTGATCATGGATGTCGTCACTGCTGAACATGCCCGCATCGCTGAAGATGCCGGCGCAGTGGCCGTGATGGCGCTGGAACGCGTCCCCGCCGATATCCGCGCGGATGGCGGCGTAGCCCGCATGAGCGACCCCGCCCTGATCGAGGAGATCATGGAAACCGTCTCGATCCCTGTGATGGCCAAAGTGCGCATCGGTCACTTTGTCGAGGCCCAGATTCTAGAATCGATGGGCGTGGATTATGTGGACGAATCCGAGGTGCTCACCCCAGCCGATGAGGAGAATCACATCAATAAGCATGGCTTCAAGATTCCCTTTGTGTGTGGCTGCCGCAATTTGGGCGAAGCCCTGCGCCGAATTGGGGAAGGCGCGGCCATGATCCGCACCAAAGGCGAGGCTGGCACGGGCGATGTGGTCGAAGCCGTGCGCCATGCCCGCTCCGTCCTGGGCGAAATCCGCCGCTTACAAAACATGCCCGATGAGGAGTTGATGGCCTACGCCAAGAATATCGGCGCGCCCTATGAGATCATCAAGGAAACCAAAGAACTGGGCCGCCTGCCGGTGGTCAACTTCGCTGCTGGCGGTCTTGCCACCCCCGCGGACGCAGCCCTGATGATGCAGTTAGGCGTCGATGGTGTTTTCGTCGGTTCGGGCATCTTCAAGTCGGGCGACCCCGCTCTACGCGCTGCCGCCATCGTCAAGGCTACCACCCACTTCAACGATCCCAAGATTCTGGCCGAGGTCAGCCGCAACCTGGGTGAGCCTATGGTCGGTCGTCAGGTGACTGATATTCCTGAGGAAGAGTTGATCGCGGGGCGCGGTTGGTAATTCGTACCTTGGTAATTGGTAAATTGGCTGATCGTTAATTCCTCAATTACCAATTTCCCAATATACCATTTACACACAATGAAAATCGGCGTTCTCGCCTTACAAGGCGACTTTATCGAACATATCCACGCACTCCGCCGCATCGGTGTGGATGCCTCAGAGGTTCGTCTCCCTGCGCAACTGGAAGCGCTCGATGGGTTGATCATCCCCGGCGGTGAATCTACCACCATTGGCAAGCTGGCAATCGACTTCGAGTTGATGGAGCCGCTGCGCGCTTTTGGACGCGAAAAAGCTATTTGGGGAACCTGCGCGGGGGCAATCTTCCTCTCCAAAGATGCCCGCCGAGAGCAGCCCCTGCTCGAATTGATGGACATCACCGTGGCGCGCAACGCCTTCGGGCGTCAGGTGGACAGCTTCGAGGTTGATCTGAACGTCCCTGCTCTGGAAGCAGTAGATCCCCGCGGGACGCCGTACCATGCCTTTTTTATTCGCGCACCATTGATCGAATCCGTCCAAAAAGATGCCCAGGTCCTGGCATCTCTCCCCGATGGACGCATTGTCGCCGCTCGCCAGGGCCACTGGCTGGCTACGGTCTTCCACCCCGAACTCACCCCGGATGACCGTTTTCACCAGTACTTTGTCGAGATGGCACGCGCAGCCTGAAACCTATGATCCGACCCCTCGGCTGGCGAGACCTGCCAACCCTTTACCGCTATCGCCAGCAAGGCGTTTTTCTAAACAGCGCCCTGCTGGCAACGCGCGGCACAGGGCTGATCCCCAGCGTTCTATCCGCCGTTCTGAACCCCGCTACCGGTTTGATCACCTGGGTGTGCAAGGAAGCGTGTGACGAGCAGCCGCTGATGGGCCAGAGCCTGCATACCGTATCATCACCATCCTCCCGCGTCTCTTTCCTGGCCCCCAAAGATGGCTTGGATTCTCCCAGCACCCAAAAGCTGCTTGAGCAGCTCGCTCGCCAGGCTGGGCAGCGCGGCGCCTTCCACTTGCTGGCTGAGGTCGAGACAAACTCATCGATATTTGAAGCCCTGCGCAGAGCCGGGTTTGCGGCCTATGCACGTCAGCGTGTCTGGCAATGGCGCCAAACCTCCCAAAGATCAAGGGGGCCAAACGGGTGGAGGATAACTCAATTTGGAGATCTGCCCCGCCTTCAAGCTCTTTATCGTCAAGTAGTGCCTGAGTTCATCTCCCACATTGAACCGCTCAACGGCCGGACATCCCTGCCAGGCCTTGCATATTACGATAGCACAGGGCTCATCGCCTTCGCCGAAATCAGATATGGAGGGCATGGCATCTGGGTCAGACCATATATCCAGCCTGACCTGAAGGACGTTGACCAACTACTCAGTGACCTTATCCAGGACATCCCTGACCAGCGCTCACGTCCCCTTTACTTCTGTGTGAGGGCTTACCAGCCGCACCTGGAACCTGCCCTCGAAGCCTCGAGCGCAATCCCCAGCCCGGAACAGACGGTCATGGTAAAGCATATGGCAGCTCACCACAAACTCAGGGAGACCTTCAAACTTACCAACCTGGACGGACAGCCCGAAACCCCTCTGGCGCATACAAGCCGCAACGCCTATTCCAGCGGAGATATTATTTCGCATGCCAGCACAAAAAATAACCGATGACCTAGACGCCCTGATGGAGACGCTGCCTGCCGATGTCGCCCAGGCAATCAGCGAGGCCAACGACAGCAGCAACCTGTTGGAAGTCGTCCTTGACCTGGGGCGCGTCCCCACGGCGCGTTTCCTGAAAGGCGAAATCGTACTCCGTGAAGAGGAAGTTGCCCGCGCCGATATCGATTATATTGGCTCGCGCGTCGGTGTATTCGATGACGACAACCGCTCCGGGTTGGAACGCACCCTGCACCGCATCTCCGCCATCCGCAACCGCCGCGGAGATATCGTCGGCCTGACCTGCCGGGTGGGCCGCGCTGTTTACGGCACCACTGAGATCATCAAGGATTTAGTCGAGGATAATAAAAGCCTGCTGATTTTGGGACGCCCTGGCGTGGGAAAAACTACCATGCTGCGAGAGGCGGCCCGGATTTTGGCTGAATCGAAACGAGTTGTGATTGTCGATTCATCCAATGAGATCGGCGGCGATGGGGATGTGCCCCACCCCGCGGTTGGGCGCGCCCGTCGGATGCAGGTAGCCAAGCCATCTTTGCAGCACGAAGTGATGATCGAGGCCGTGGAGAATCACAACCCCGAGGTGATCGTCATCGATGAGATCGGCCGCGAGTTGGAAGCTATCGCTGCCCGCACCATCGCTGAGCGCGGCGTGCAGTTGATCGGCACCGCCCACGGCAACTCCCTGGAGAACTTGCTGCTCAACCCAACGCTATCAGATCTGGTCGGCGGCATCGAGTCCGTCACGCTCTCCGATGAAGAAGCCCGCCGCCGCGGCACCCAAAAGACGGTGCTCGAACGCCGCTCGCCGCCTACCTTTGATGTGCTCATCGAAATCCAAACTCGCGACCGTTTAGCCATCCACCAGGATGTATCCACTTCCGTGGATGCGCTATTACGCGGCCATCCCCATACCCCAGAAATCCGCTCGCGCGACGAGAATGGCGAGATCAGTATCAGGAAGGGCAGTAAGGCGGTCAAATTACATCAAACTGCCGGGGGGATGCGGCGCCAGCGCGATAACGCCGAATGGGAAGACGCCGATCCAGGCGAAGTTCTTCAACCTGAATTCGAGCAGCCCCGCCGTGAGCAGCTTCAGGAAATTCGCATTTTCTCTTATGGTGTGGCCCGCAATCGTTTGCGCCAGGCTGCCCGGCAGCTCAATGTGCCCATTATTGCCGAAACAGACCTGCACCAGGCCCAGGCAGTAGTCACTCTGCGGCACCATTTCCGCAAGCACAATCAGGCCATCGTCGAGGCAGAAAACCTGGGCATCCCGATCTATGTACTGCGCTCGGATACCCGCACCCAACTGGCGCGTTTCTTGAGCGGGTTGTTCAACCTGGCCCCAGCCCGGCCCGCCAAACAAGACGACGAAGAGGCCCTGCAGCAGACTCAACGCGCCATCAAGACTGTGATCGACGGCGAGCGCTGGGTAGAACTTGATCCAGCCTCATCCTACATCCGGCGGCTGCAGCACCAGATGGCCCGCCAGGCCAATTTGCTCTCGTATTCTCACGGTAAAGAGCCTCAACGACGGGTGCGTATTTACCGAGAATAAGTATCATGTGCCCCAGTACCATGTGTCACGCAAGCATGCGATAGGCACCTGGCACCTGGCACTTGACACCTGAAACCTGACACATGTTTATCACTCTTGAAGGCCCCGAAGGCAGCGGAAAAAGCAGTCAACTCCCGGATTTAGCAGACTTCTTACGCAGAACTGGCTATAACGTGCTGACCACCCGCGAACCGGGCGGCACCCCCATCGGCGATCAGGTGCGCAGCGTGCTGTTAGACAAGGAAAATACAACCATGCAGCCGCGCACTGAGATCCTGCTCTTCCAGGCCTCGCGCTCCCAACTGGTTGACCAGGTCATCCGCCCCCACCTGGAAAAAGGGGGGCTGGTGTTGTGCGACCGCTACGCAGACTCGACTCTGGCATATCAGGGCTTCGGCTACGGGCGCGATATCAACGAGTTGCGCGCCATCATCAATTTCGCCACTGGGGGTCTCAAGCCTGATTTAACCCTGTTGTTGGATGTAGATGTAGAAGTGGGGCTCACGCGCCGCCAGAAAGGCGGCGATGTCAATCGTTTAGATATCTTCGAGTTGACTTTTCACCAAAACGTGCGGCGGGGGTACCATCGCCTAGCCCAAGCGGAACCGCAACGCTGGGTGACCATCGACGCCGGGCAGCCACCTGAGCGAGTGCAGAGAGAAATCCGTAAGATCATCCTGGACCGCTTGCGCGCAAAAGAGTAACAACAAAACCACTCACTCTTTTTCTGGGGCTTCCCTGTCTGGCTGAGCAGCTACAACGATCATTCTCTTTAGGAGGAGAACACCATGAACCGTAAAATGGCATATTTCTTTATCCTAATAAGCATGCTTTCTTTGCTGATCACGGCTTGTGAGTTGGGATCTAGTTCTGACATCGACATCGATACCGAGATCGCCGTGGCCGTCGCTTTGACGCAGACTGCAGCAGCAATGGAAGTAGAAGCAGAACCGCCTGAAAATCCACAACCCACTGTCCTTGAGGGAGATTTTCAACCCCTAAATACAGAAGAGTGTCGTGCCCTGATGGAAGCCATGTCTCAGACATTGGGTGTTGGCGTCGAAACAACACAAATCCAAGTCGAACGAAGGCAGGTGCAGCAAAAAGGATACTCATGCCAGTTGACCGCTGCCTTCGATGGCCAGCATTTGAACGGCGCGCTAAACATCGGAGACATGTTGGATGCAATGCTAAAGGCCCGCGGTTGGACTGGAGATGTCATGGGAGAACTGCAAGGCGAATGCCTAGGGGCCGGAGGTTGGGGGCCAGGCGCTATTACGACATGTTTTGTGCAGGACGATAAAATGTGCCAGCCGTTTGTTTACCTTCAGCCCATCGATGACGAGGTTTGCAACACCGTATCTGAAGACAGACCATGTTTCGAACAGTTAGCTCCCGAACAAAAGCTGTATACCGCTCAGATAACATGTTCACAGGGGCTTGAGATTCCAGAAATAACGCTGGCTGTTGAATCAGAATTGCAGCGCATCGAGTTCCCATCAGGAGGGACATTCACACAATTATCCGGCACGCTCACTCCGGGCGGCATTGACCACTATGTGTTGAGCGCTGAGGCAGATCAGCAAATAAACATGCTCATTTATCCTCCTGGCGCTGTCAGCATAGCTGTGATAGGGGAAGATGGCACAGTACTCAAATCAGATCTAGATAACACATCAGATTGGACTGGTGCGCTCCCCACCACCCAGGATTATTTCATTGATGTACGCTCAATGATTGATGTCGACACGGAGTATACGCTGGATGTCATCATCCCGCCGCTGGAACCAGTTGCCACAACCGGAGAAATTGCCGGTGGGATCAGCTATACTGGAGAATATATTCCCCCATTGCACATCGTAGCCTATAACCTGGATGACAATCTTTGGTATTTCCAAAAAACCGCTGAAAATACAGCCTTTTACATAATGGCGGGTTTACCCCCGGGAAAGTATCATGTGGTGGCATACACCCAGGATGATCTCGTTGGAGGGTATGTCAACGCTGGTGTGGAATTAATTCCGGTGACCGTCATCGCTGGCGAGACTGCCGAAAACATCGACATCATTTCCTGGTACGAACCTGGTACAGTTTCATTCCCAGCTGATCCTGTGGGGTGGTAAGTTTGGCTAAAAGGAACGCGGTTGCTTCGAGCAACCGCGTTCCTGATTCACTTCAACACACCTCGGGATTAAAAATCCCCGCTAAAATCGTCCATCCCCCCCATCCCCCCGTCCGCGCCTCCTAAATCGGGGATAGCTTTTTCGATGTCATCCGGGCTTTGGCCTTTCTCTAAGCGATCCACAACTTCATCGAATTCAGGGCCAAGGTCCTCACCCATCTCGCTGCTCATCTTGCGCATCATCCTCCCCAAGGCCTGGGGATCATCTTCCAAGCCTTCCAAAGCAGAAGGATCAGCCATATCTTCAAAGCGTTGATCCTCAGATTTGGCAATGCGCACACGGCTCAAACGCTTCTGCACTTTAGCGCTCTCACAATGCGGGCAAGTTATCTCACGCTCGCCATACTCTTCATAAGAAATAAAAACTTCAAAAATTCGCTTACAATCCAAACACCGATATTCATATGCTGGCATAAAAACCTCCAAGGAATTTGTCATCTATAAATCAGACTCAGGTTGATGCAGAGATGTTCCGAAAAAGGGTGTGCGGGGGGCGAGCGCAGCTGCCCCCCC
>JADHXE010000251.1 GCA_016783125.1 Anaerolineales bacterium | reverse complement strand
TCGGCAGATGGATTTCATATCGCGGCACCCCACCCCGAGGGCGAAGGCGCCATCCGCACCATTCGCTGGGCGCTCACAAATGCAGGCATCCAGCCCGAGGATGTAGATTACATCAACGCCCACGGCTCATCCACCCCACTAAACGATATCATGGAGACCAAGGCCATCAAGGATGTTTTTGGAGATCGGGCCTATCAAATCCCGATCAGTTCGACCAAATCGATGATCGGTCACGCCATGGGCGCATCGGGCACATTGGAGGCCATCGCCTGCGCCATGTCAATCCAGGAGAATATCCTGCACCCGACGATCAATTACGAACACCCGGACCCCGAGTGCGACCTGGATTATGTGCCCGACCAGGCACGCCAGCACACAGTTGACACAGCCTTATCGAATTCCTTTGGCCTGGGCGGGCAGAACGCCTGCCTGGTTTTGAAACGGTATAATTAACCAGAAAAAAGGGTGTGCGTGGGCGTAAAGCGCACGCACACCCTTTTTTCTGATCGATCCGCAAGAATGGAGTAAAACATCACAATGAAAATCATCCGCAACGAAAAACTGATCAAACGCAACGCAATCCTGGGCAAGGTTATCAGCATCGTCAGCCTGGCTATTTTGGGGGCGGGCATGTTCATCACCTTCCGGCAGCCTGAGCTAGTCGGCTTGTCGCTGTCGGCCCTAATGGTGGGCTTCCTCCTGTCGCAGATGGGCATCTATTACACCAATCGCTGGGGCAGGAGTCCGCGCCCCGATGAACAGATCGCCACCGCCCTGAAAGGTTTTGGCAAACAATACAGCCTGTACCATTACACCACCCCGGCTTCCCACGTGCTGGTTGGCCCGGCAGGCGTGTGGGTGCTGATCCCCAAGCATCAGCGCGGCACGATCACTTATACCAAGAAACGCTGGCGCAAGCGTGGCGGCGGCTTCTTATCAGCCTACATGGCCATCTTCGCCCAAGAGGGTTTGGGACGACCGGAGTTCGAGATCGCTTCGGATGTGGACGCGCTCCGCCGCTTGTTGAAAAAACGCTTACCCGAAGATTACGAATGCCCCCCGATTGAGGCTGTTTTGCTCTTCACACACCCCGAGGTGGATATTCAAGCCGATGAGGCCCCGGACCTGGCTTTATCTGCCAAAAAATTGAAGGTTTTTCTGCGCAAAGTTTCCAAAGAAAGACCCATCTCGGCGACGGATGTGGATATGATCAAGGACGCGTTGGACACGAAATAGGCTATTTATCACAAAAAATAAAAAGAAGGGTAAGCGGTTCGTAGTCAGACACGAGAGTGTCTGTCGAAAATGCGCACTATCGTGCGCGACTACGAACCACTTTTGAGTTAGGTGCAGCGAACGGGGGGTGAGGTTGAATCTAAAACCCCAAAGGCGATCTTGTCCTTTGGGGTTTTCCTAATTATCCTTCAAAAGCAACTACTCAACCTCCCGCGGTTTATTGGCGATTTAGGATAAAAATTGATTGGGCTTTCGTTTTCGACACACGATTTCAATCGTTTTGCCAACCTGCGGGAGGTTAGATTGAGTAGTCACCGGGTGCAGAAATCGCCCCGGTGACGGGGCTCAGAGCGGTCTTTTTTCAAAATAAGGAGCCAACTACCCGCTCAAGAAATCTTCCAAAGACTTCTTGCTGATGCGGTAGGCCTTGCCAAGTTTCTTGGCCTTGAGGTCGCCAGCTTCGATGGCGGCGATGACATCTTCCTCAGCAACCTTCAAGATGCCGGCTGCCTCGGAGGGGGTCATCACGTCGGGCATACCGCCGCCCGCCGGGGCTCCAGCAGCAGCCTGCTGCCCCTGCGCGCCAGTCATGCCCTGGAGCGATTGCTGAAGCACATTGCCCACACCCAGGCCAGCCCCGATACCAGCCGTCAGACCAGCACCGCCGCTGGGGTTCGCGGCCGCCGCCAGCATGGCATCCGCAGCCTGCAGTTGGGTATAAGTGTTCATATCCAGCATACCCATATTGCGCAGCTCTTCGGCAGATTTTTCAGAGGGCTTGATATTGGCAATGATGAAAGACTTCAGGGTCAGACCCAAGGAAGCAAAATGGTCCTGGGCTTTAGCTCGCACACCGGCGCTCATCTCATTGACCAGGCCGATCAAGTCAACCACGCTGTGCTCCGCAGCGGTCTCACCCAGAAGGTCGGTCAAGTCGGAGAGCAGCACGCCGCGCAAACGATCTTCGATCTCGCTGGTGCGATAAGAACCCAGGGAACCGACAATCTGCGTGACAAATTGCTGCGGGTCGGACACCTGGAAGCTGTAAGTGCCGAAACCCTGTAAGAGCGCCACGCCCAGCCCCATGCCAGGATTACGGACAATGATCGGCTGAGGAGTACCCCATTTTTTGTCGACGAATTCGCGCATCGAGACGAAGTAGACTTCTGCTGTAAAGGGAGTGCGGTCACCAAAAGCCTTTCCGACAAAATCTATCACGCGGGGGATGTTAGCCGTGGCAATTGTATGGCGGCCAGGGCCGAAAACATCCAGGGCCTGACCATCGCGGAAGAATACCGCCGATTGGGACTCGCGCACAATCACCTGGGAACCGATGCGATAATCGCCGGATCCCTTTTCCGGAAAACGCTGCACGATGCGATCATGCATCTCATCAGCATATTCAATAACATCAAAAATTCTAGCCATCACCAATCCTCCAAAGTTTCAATTTCTTCATAATTACTCAACCAAGACGGATTTATCCGAAAAAAGGGTGTGTGGGTGTGCACACCCACACACCCTTTTTTCGGGAGTACCCTATCTGATTGAGCAGCTACATAATTCTATCTTTATCCCTGTGTCATCACTTCATCGCGGCGGTTGAAAGCAATAAGGCATTCTTGAACTGTGCTCACCAGATTGCGAATCGCGGCCGGAAGTCCATCAGTCCCCACGGATGCTTCCACATTGTCGATGGCATGGTTCACGCCATCTACCAGATCAAGCATGGCAGCATCGTATTCATAAACGCGGGCCAACTCTTCTTCGTTGATCTTGGCAGCATCGAAGAATCCGGAGTAACCATAGGATGCCCTGCGCACCTTATCGATAAATGTGCGCACTTTGAGGGCTGCTTTCTCCAGATCATCAAGATACATGATTTCGCCCTGGCTGACGAAGTCGGCCTGGACTGCAGAAATGCGCTGATAAAGCTCCTCGAAGCGGTCCGCCACGGTTTCACGGAGCAGCTTGTCCGCTGCACGCCGGTTCTGCCTTTCGATATATCCACCGAAGCCAGGGATTTTGCTGGCTATCTTCTTGAAAAAATCCTGGTCGCCGGTTACCTTTTCAAACAAATCGGCCATTTTTTCCTCCTCGGAATCTAACTACTTTGACAATATCAAGTTACACCACCGAAAGGAAGATTGCTCCGAAAGTGGGGGGCTGGCGGGGTGTACACTCCGCCCGCCCCCCACTTTCGGCTTTCCTCGCTAAGTTGACATTGTCGAACTACTCACTAAAGGTGTTCGTTGAGCTTGATTATAGTCGCGGAGCATCCAAAACGCAACAAACGACTCTCAATTCCATATACGAATCAATCCATAAGGTGTTGCGGATAATTTATTAGGTTTGGGTGTGTTTCAAATGATACGACTTACGCACCGGCGATGGAAAAAGCCCGAAAATAAAGGGTGTGCCGGGTTGCTCCGTAACCCGGCACACCCCTTATTTTCGGTACATTTCTCATTCATCTGCGTAAGTCCTGATGAGTTGGAGAAGTTATTACGTATTGCGTATCGCCAAATACGCAACACGCAATACGTAATACGCAACGGCATCTCCAACTGAAATGAAACACACCCATTAGATTTATGTAGGAGTCTAAGTCTTACCACTGAGATGCATATCCGTGTGGATTTGCCAATCCCAGCCGAGCAGCTGCGCTTTATGAATTATAATACCGTGGATTACCTGCCAAGCAATGCTGAAATATAACCCTATTCAAGGAGTTCAAACATGATCGTTACCACCAAAAAATTATTCGAGGCCGCCTATGGGAAATATGCCATCGGCGCATACAATATCAACAACCTCGAGCAAACCATGGGGTTGTTCCGGGGCAATCTGGAAAGCCAGGCGCCTTTTATTTTGCAGATCAGCAAAGGGGCGCGCTCTTACACCCATAAGGCCATGCTGGAGGGTTTGATCCGCAGCGCCGATGAAATCTTCCCTGAGGCGATTTTCGCTGTGAACTTAGATCACGGTGATGAGGAAACCTGCTACGATTGTATCGACAGCGGCTTCTACAGCTCGGTGATGATCGACGCCAGCCACGAGGAATTCGATGAAAATATCGCCATCACCAAGCGCGTTGTCGATTACGCGCATGATAAGGGCGTTGTCGTGGAAGCTGAACTGGGCCAACTGGGCGGCGTCGAGGAGCATGTCCAGGTTGATGAGGCCGATGCCAAACTGACCGATCCAGATCAGGCTTTAGAATTTGTCGAGCGCACCGGCATCGACTCCCTGGCCTGCGCTATCGGCACCAGCCATGGGGCCTTCAAATTTACCGGCACGCAAGGTTTACGCTTCGACGTACTCAAAGAGATCCAAAAGCGTCTGCCAGGTTTCCCGCTGGTGATGCATGGCTCAAGTTCTGTTCCCCAAGAGGAAGTCGCTCGCATCAACGCTGCTGGCGGCAACATCAAAGGCGCCAAGGGTGTAGATGCCGAGCAATTCGCAGAAGCTGCCACCCTGGGCGTCACCAAAATCAATATCGATACCGATGGCCGCCTGGTGTGGACGCGCGTCCACCGCGAGTTCTTCCTCGAGAAACCCGAGAACTTCGACCTGCGCCCTCCCGGGAAGGTCTTCATGGCCGCCTATGCCGATTTCATCGCCGCGAAGAACGAATACCTGGGCAGCGCCGGGAAGCTGGAATTAGTTCGGGCATTATTAGCTGACTGAGCAAGAGAGATGGGGAGCATGGGTGCAAGGGCGCTGGGGAAGGGGAACTCACCCGCGCTCCCCTACTCCCTTCCTCCCCTACTCCCCTACACCCAATGCCAGTATCAGAACAAGGCATCACATCCGATCGCTACACCCTCATTCCCCGCACGTTGATTTTCTTGACGCGCGGGGATTGTGTTTTACTCATCAAGGGCGCGCCTGATAAACGTTTATGGGCCAATCGCTATAACGGTATTGGGGGACATGTTGAACGAGGGGAAGATGTCTTGTCTGCTGCCAGGAGAGAACTCAAGGAAGAAGCCGGTCTGGAACCCGAGGATTTGTGGCTGTGCGGGACGATAACGATTGATACAGGGGAAAATCCTGGGATAGGAATGTACATATTTCGGGGAGAGAGTCCCATCGGTGATCTCCAGCCCTCCAAGGAGGGATCACTAGCATGGATCCCAATCAAGGAGCTTCAGAATTACCCTCTTGTAGAAGATTTGAATATCTTGCTCCCAAGAATATTATCGCATAAAAAAACTGATCCCCCGCTTTCGATATTGAGCAGCTACGATGAGGAGGATCAATTGGTGATTATTTTTGGAAAATGAGTTTTCGTATGCTTCTTTAGCAGCCTCTTTGTATCATCTAAAAAAGCCGGGAAGACTTCCGAAGTTTGATGACGAAACCCAACTTGCCTCGGACTGCAAAACTTCGGAAGTCTAATGCTCCAATTATTCTTCTTTAGCGGCCTCTTTCAAATAAAGCGTAAAAGTACTGCCCTCCCCCTTCTTACTTTCAACTTCAATCCTGCCATTGTGTTGCTCGATAACCTGCTTGGTGATCGACAAACCCAAACCCAGGCCGCCATACAAATCATCGCCGATCTTGTCTAAATGGAAGAAACGGTCGAAGATATGAGGCAGCACATCTTCGGTAATACCAATGCCCTGATCGCGGATGCTCACCTTGACGCCATCGATTTCGCGGGCTACCGTGATATACACTTTGCCGCCATCCGGGCTGAACTTGATGGCGTTATCCAGCAGCTGGCCCAGAGCCCGTTGGATGCTTCGAACATGCCCGGATACTAGAGGCACATCCGAGTCGATATCTAAGCGGAATTCAACGCCAGCTTCCTTGGCTTGTTCTCGAACCTTATCGACAGCATACTCAACCAATCCGCCGATGGCCGTTGGATGCATCTCAGGCATGACCAGCTCGACCTCTTGCAGGAACAGGATATCGTTGACCAGGGTGACGATCTGCTCCATGTTGCGCCCGACAGTGTCTAATATCCCATTAAGATCATCCCCATCAAGATCATGGAATCGGGCCATCTCCAGAAAGCCCCTTGCAGCGGTCAGGGGAGTGCACAGCTCGTGGGCAATGGTGGTCAGAAACTCCCGCCGGGCCAATTCTTCTTGCGCCAAACGTTGATAAGCAGCCGCCAACTCGCCAGCTTTCAAGCGCAAGTCCTCGATAGCCATCTCGTCATTCTCACTCAGACGCCGGCTGACTTCGTGTACCATGGCAAGCGACATCGAAGAACTCTGCTCCAGCAAACGGGAAAACGACGATTTACGAATCTCCAACACCTCCACTGGGCTGGTGGTGACCACCGTGGCAACCCGCGGCGCGTTGTGAATCAGGCCCATCTCACCGAAGAATGCACCTTGCTGCAATTGATTTAAAATGCGCACTTCGTCCTCATTGATTGTTTTCGAGACTTCAACTTCACCTTCCAAAATGACAAAAAAGGTGTCTTCAAAGGCGTTTTCTCTGCAAAGCACTGTTCCTTGGGGATAGGATTTGACCTCACCAATAGAAACCAACTCCTCGGCTTCGGGTTGGGAAATGCCAGGAAAAGCTCTTCGAATGATTTCACGAGCAGCAATAGGGCCTTCCACCAGGGCCTCTTTTGAGTGTCATCCTGATTTCTTCGATAATGTCAACTTAGCCAGGGCGGCCCGGAATTGGGGGTGGGGATGGTGTGCACACACCCTCCCCACCCCCCAATCCGGGCCGCCCTGGCGAAGGTGACCTTATCGAAGAAATCAGGATG
>JADHXE010000250.1 GCA_016783125.1 Anaerolineales bacterium | reverse complement strand
CTTTATGCGGGCATGAAACAGATCGACACCGACGAGGCCATGCACACCGATCAGATTGTGGTCAACCTTGGCCCGCAGCACCCCTCTACACATGGTGTTTTCCGCATGGTGGCTACCCTGGATGGCGAGACGGTTGTCAAGCTCAAACCGGTGATGGGCTACCTGCACCGCAATCACGAGAAGATCGGTGAACGCAACACATATCTGATGAACATCCCCTTCACCGACCGGCTGGATTACCTCTCATCGATGACCAGCAATTGGGGATATGTTCAGGCGGTGGAGAAACTCCTGGGGCCAAAGGCCAAAGTGCCTGAGCGCGCCGAATATATCCGCGTGATCATGGCTGAGTTTACCCGTATCTCCAACCACCTCATGGCTATCGGCGCCTTGCTGAACGACTTGGGGGCCTACTTTACCCCGATGTTGTATGCGCTCAAAGAACGCGAGTTGATCTTGGATATCTTCGAAGCTGCAACTGGATCGCGTATGATGTGCAATTACTACCGTTTTGGCGGACTGGCTCGCGACCTCCCGGGTGGTGTGTATGAAAAGATGCGTGGTCTTGCCTTCGAGCGTTTGCCCCGTCAAATCGACGAGTTAGATCGTTACCTGACGGAAAACGAAGTCCTGGTCACGCGTTGTGAGGGTGTCGGTGTTCTAACCCCGGAGGAGGCGATTGCTTACTCCGCGGTCGGTCCAGTACTGCGGGCGTCAGGTGTGCCCTACGATATCCGTAAAGCCGATCCTTACGGGATTTACGACCGTTTCGATTTCGATGTAGCTGTGGCCTACCATGGCGATGTATACGACCGTTATCTGGTGCGCCTGGAAGAAATCCGTCAGAGCATCCGCATCCTGCAGCAGGCCCTGGATGACCTTCCTGAAGGCGAAATCATGTCCGGTAAGCCGAAGTACTCAATCCGTGTACCTGCTGGAGAGGCTTATGGACGCGTTGAAGGCCCGAAAGGTGAGCTGGGCTTCTACGTGGTGTCTGACGGCAGCGCCAATCCCTGGCGTTATCATGTGCGGGCGCCATCTTTCATTAACCTGACCGCTTTGAGCAAGATGTGCGAGGGCGATAAAGTCGCCGACGCTGTGATCATCCTGGGCTCGATTGACATCGTGCTGGGCGAAACCGACCGATAATTAAGTGCCAGGTGCGAAAGTGCCAAGTGCCAGGTCAGCAACCGCTTAGGTCTGTAATAGGCACTTGATACTTGACACCTGATACAGGAGAACTTTTTTATGTACGGTAAAGGTATCATCAAAGGGTTAGGCGTAACCCTCAAACACTTTCTAGATACGTATATCGATGACATCCGTATGGGCAAGAAGCGCTATACGGATGAGGGCATCGAATATCGCAGCAGTAAGGATGTGCGCGGTCTGTTTACCGTGCAGTATCCTGAAGAAAAACTACCCACGCCCGAAGAGTTCCGTTTCGTGCCCTTCTTAGTTTACGATGAAGGCGAGGATGGCGAAAGAAAGATCCGCTGTACCTCTTGTGGTATATGTGCCAAGGTATGCCCTCCACAGTGCATCTGGATCGAGCGCTCCGAAGATCCCGAGACCGGTCGTCCCATTCCGGAACCAGCCAATTTCTGTATCGATGTGGATATTTGCATGAACTGCGGCATGTGCGCTGAGTTCTGCCCCTTCGATGCCATCATCATGGATCACGATTACGAACTGGCGGTATACGAGCGCATTGCAAATAATATCTTCGATAAAGAGAAGCTGCTCAAACCGGCTGAGTATTATCGGTCCATCCGTCCGGTGAATTATCAAATCCAAGCCGCAGCTCGGGCTGAAAAAGAAGCCAAAAAGGCCGCCGCTAGAGCGAAGAAAGAAGCTTAGATCATCTGGGGAGGGATGAAAATCCCCCCCCTTTTTTCTTTACGTATAGACGAAATACGCAAATTTTAGTGATGAATTGATCTATAAGGGGTAATAAAAGAGTCGTAAACTGTATCAGAATAATAACTGCTCCGCTATGGAATGCACCGAAAACGGTGGGCGCAACCCCCTGCGACCACCGTTTTTCGAGAGCTTCCCTGGCCGATGAGAATTCAATGTAATTTTGATGAATTGGTAGGGCGGGTTTCTTACCCGCCACACATCTGAATATAACAAGAATATGAATTGGTAGAACCCTTATGAGCAAAGAACAAGTAACTCAAGAAGCTGTATTGGCAGCGTTAAGCCAGGTCGATGACCCAGATTTGAGGAGAGACCTGGTTACTCTGAATATGATTCAGGATTTGAAGATCAAGGATGGTGATGTCAGCTTTACGATCATGTTGACCACCCCAGCTTGTCCGATGAAGGATAAGATGAAGAACGACGCTTTAGCGGCTCTCAAAGCAGTGCCTGGTGTCGAATCCGTCGATATTACCATGGATGCCACCGTTCCCAGCGACGGACGCACGCGCGGCCTTTTGGAGGTTCCAGTACGAAATGCTATTGCTATAGCTTCAGGTAAAGGCGGCGTAGGCAAAAGCACCGTTGCTGTCAACCTGGCCGTCTCCCTGGCGCAGAGCGGCGCCCGAGTGGGCCTGCTCGATGCCGATATCTACGGCCCTAATATCCCCATCATGATGGGGGTTGAGAAACTGCCCCCGCCCAAGGATGAAAAACTGGTTCCAGCAGAGGCCTATGGTGTGCAGGTCATGTCGATTGGCTTCCTGGTAAAACCAGGGCAGCCCTTGATCTGGCGCGGACCTATGCTGCATTCAGCCATCCGCCAGTTCCTCACCGATGTGCACTGGGATGAGTTGGATTATCTGGTCATCGACTTGCCCCCTGGGACGGGTGATGCGCAGCTCAGCCTCTCGCAATCGTTACCCCTGAGTGGTGGTGTGATTGTCACGCTGCCTCAGCAAGTCTCCTTGGATGATGCCCGCCGCGGATTGGAAATGTTCCGCGAGTTGAACGTACCTCTCTTGGGAATTGTCGAGAATATGAGCTTCCTGGAACTCCCCGATGGCACCAAGATGGATATCTTCGGCAGCGGCGGCGGCCAGAAATTAGCCAAAGCGACTGGCGTGCCTTTCATAGGCGCTATCCCCATGGATCCTTCTGTCCGCGAGGGGGGTGACTCCGGTAAGCCGGTTGTGGTCACACATCCTGAAAGCCCCGTGGCTAAGGCCTTGAAAGCTATCTCTGAGGAATTAGCCGCCAAGGTCAGTGTGGCAGCCATGCGGCAGGATAATGTTGTCCCTATCGAATTTGTGAAATAAACCAAACATAACAAGTTAGCAAAAAAAGGGGTGGTGTGCATCTGCACACCACCCCTTTTTTGCATTAGGGCACAAGCCGCACGTTGGGCATGAATGAATTCACGTCCTGAGAAGCAAAGTCCGTTCGCTCAATGCCTTTTTTCAGTATTATGCGGTAAAATCACGCCATGACTGATTTCATCGTTGGTGTACGTTTTCAAAAAGTCGGTAAGATTTATCATTTCAGCGCCAATCGACACCGTGACCTTCAGGTCGGTGATCATGTAATTGTAGAGACCAGCCGGGGGCGTCAGCTTGGGGAAGTAGCCCAACTCGTTGATGATCCACGCCGGCCCGAGAATGGATTCTGGAAATCTGTTTTGAGGAAAGCCACACCGCGCGATTTGGTTGCTCGGCAAGTGTGGGAGAAAAAAGAGACCGAGGTTGTGGTCAACTGCCGGGCGAAAGCCTCCCGTTTGAAGCTTGAAGGGGTAAAAATTGTATCTGCTGAGTTAACCCTGGATGGCGACCGCCTGACGATTTTGTATTCAAATGAAGCAGACAACAAGCTTGATCTGGCCCCTTTGCGCAAAGAAATGCAGAAGCTTTACCAGGTAAAAATCAGCATGCGCAAGATCGGGCCGCGCGATGCGGCTAAGATCATTGGCGGTATGGGGGCTTGCGGGCTGGAAATGCGCTGCTGCTCGATGTACCTGGGGGAATTTTGCCCCATATCGATCAAGATGGCCAAAGCGCAAAATGTTTCCTTAGCGCCTTCTGAGATCACGGGAATGTGCGGCCGCTTGCGCTGCTGCATGCAGTATGAATATGATACTTATGTTGAAGCGCGCAAGAATCTTCCCAGGCCCAAGAAACTTGTATCGACTCCCTTGGGAGAAGGGAGGGTTATTAAAATCAACCCGCTTAAAGAGACCGTACTGGTCAATCTGGGTGAGCGCGGCACCAAAGAATTCCCCAATGAGGAAATTTCTCCCCCCGATCATTCTTAGACTGGATTCGTTCACGGAACGGATTAGACCGAAAAAAGGGTGTGCGCAGGGGAGGAACCCCCCTGCGCACACCCTTTTTTCGGGTCATCTCTGAAAGAGGAAAACTATGCCTGATTTTTTTGCTGAAGCACAAGAACTATTCGAATATACGCGCGGCCTGCGGCGTGATTTTCACCGCCATCCCGAATTGGGCTTTCAAGAGATTCGCACGGCGGGGATTGTTGCCACGGAATTACAAGCCCTGGGTTTGGAGATCAGTACAGGCATCGCCAAGACAGGTGTCGTAGCCATGATCGAAGGCTCGCGGCCGGGGCCGGTGGTGTTGCTGCGCTTCGATATGGACGCCCTGCCAATCGAGGAGGAAACCGGTGCGGAATACACTTCCCAGACTCCGGGTGTGATGCATGCCTGCGGACATGATGGGCATACAGCCATTGGCCTGACTGTTGCAAAGCTGTTGCAGGCTCATCAAGATGAGTTATTAGGTTCAGTAAAGTTGGTTTTCCAACCGGCTGAGGAGGGGTTAGGCGGCGCCAAACTTATGGTCAAGGAAGGGGTGTTAGAAAACCCGCGCCCAGATTTTTCTTTGGCGCTGCACTTATGGAATGATAAGCCCTTCGGATGGATCGCGGTATCTCCAGGCCCGATGATGGCTGCCTCAGAAACCTTCTCTGTGCGCATTACCGGGGTGGGCGGCCACGGTGCGCTGCCACATGATACCGTTGACCCCATATTTGCCGCCACCCAGATCATCAGCGCGCTGCAGAGCATCGTCTCGCGCAACGTCGACCCCGTCGAGACGGCTGTGGTCAGCGTAACGAATCTGCACGGCGGCTCGACCTTCAACGTCATCCCGCCTTATGTGGATCTGCAGGGTACTATCCGCACTTTCAAACCGGAGATCCGCGAATTAGTATTGCGCCGTTTCCACGAGATTGTCGAAGGGACTGCCCAGGCCTTGGGCTGCGAAACCGAGATTGCTATCGAAGATTTCACCCTGGCTGTGGAAAATGATCCTGAGATTACCCAGAAGGTTCAGGGTGTCGCTGAAAGAATGTTCCCTGATGCCCCCTTGATCACTCAATTCCAAACCATGGGCTCTGAAGATATGTCCTTCATGATGGACGATATCCCGGGCTGCTACTTCCTGGTGGGTTCAACCAACCCGGAGAAAGGCCTGGACGCCAAACACCATCACCCAAAATTCGACTTCGACGAAGCCGCCCTGCCGCGGGCTGCCGCGCTGATGGCTGCTGCTGCGGTGGAAGTGCTCAAAGGGGAATAAAGGAGCAACCCAAGAGCAGACTAGAAGCTCGACTTCTCGGAGAAGTCGAGCTTCTTTCTATGGGGCCATTATTGAATCACTGCTCACCTGTCATTGCGAGTAAACCCACCCCGCAGCGAACAGCGGGGCTCAAACCGAAAGAAAACCAGCTTCACTTCAACAGGCTCAGTGCAGGCCTGAGCGGAGGCCTGATGCTTTTCAGGCCGTAGTCGAAGGGAGCGGCTTGTGCAAGACTCGCTGCTTCACTTCGACCTCCCCTTTGGGGATCAGTACAGGCGACTACGGGCGGATATTGCCCGCCCTCCGCTCAGCACGCTTGAACATTCGTTTACATTGTTTTCTTAGTAGTGCAGCGAGGAATCTCTGGAGACAGGGTTGACTCGATTCCTGCGCTGCTAATGAGTCAATCCAGGTATTAGGGATTCCTCACCCCCTTCCCGCACGCCAGAGGCGCGCACAGCGACGGGGTTCGGAATGACATAAATGGCTTTTTTCTACAGTTTCCCCCAAAAACTGAGATGCACCTGAGTCGCAAGGCATGTCCCTTCGACTGCGACCCGAAAAACATCCGGTCTCTGTTCAGCATCCCCAGCGGTGTCCTAAGCTCGACGAAGGGTGGGCCGGAGAGAAGCAAAAGCCTATCGAGGGGTAGTTTCTTGACCCTCCCCCCAGAGCGTGCTACAATTTCCCTTGAATTATAAGATTAATCAGAGATATTCCATCACAGGTGATCTTATGAGTTATTGGCGTACGCAATCAGAGTTTTTCCAGTATCTGGCCTCCAACCTTAGCGCAAAGCCTGATGACGATCAGTTGCCAGCCATGAACGCTTTGAGCGCGGAGCTGGATATCAGCGTGGCGCGCCTGCGGGAACAGTTGGAAGTTGCTAAAGCGCTAGGTTTTGTGGATGTGCGTCCGCGTACGGGTATCCGTCGTTTGCCGTACAGCTTCTTGCCGGCGGTCTGGCAATCCCTGAAGTATGCCATTGAGGTGGATCGGGCTAATTTCGATGCCTTCTCGAGTTTGCGTAAGCATGTCGAGATGATTTTTTGGCATCAGGCTGCTGGCGCGTTGACCCCCGAGGATCACGCCCATTTACGTAACTTGGTGGCTGAAGCCTGGAGCAAACTGCGGGGCACGCCTATCCGTATTCCTCAAGAGGAGCACAGAGAATTTCATTTGTTGATTTTCCGACGCCTGGATAATCCCTTTGTCTTGGGTATTCTAGAAGCTTACTGGGAGGCATACGAAGCTGTGGGATTGAACGTTTACGCTGACTATGATTATTTGAAAGAAGTCTGGAATTATCACCAGCAGATGGTCGATGCGATCTGCGAGGGGGATCTCGAAGCCGGGTACCAGGCTTTAGTAGAACACACTGATCTGTTGTACCATCGTCCAAATGCAGGATCACCTGAATGGTAGTGCCTACAGCCCCTTTGGGAGTATCATCTCAATAAACAGGGGAAAAGGG
>JADHXE010000249.1 GCA_016783125.1 Anaerolineales bacterium | reverse complement strand
AAGATGGCGCAGGCTCTGTTTCATCAATCTCTTCTCTAGCAGCTTGTCGGAGAAGTCGCTTTCATGTCCAGAATCTCGGGTTTTGGCTGTTTTTAAGGGCATTTTTACCCCAAAACAGCCGCTTTTCCGGCAAAAAGACCGGGGTTCTGGACTTCTCCGACAGCCTGCTAGTCTTGTATTCCGTAAGCAATTCGCCGTCACTTTCTTTTTGATCCCCTTGCTCACTCAAAGCCTGGATAAAGGCCGTCATACCAGGATAACGATCTGTAACCTGTTTTGCTAAGGCTTTCTCAAGAACATCTTTGACCCCCTCGGGGACCCCAATGGGAGGCCAATCATCAGGGTATTCGATCCCTTTGAGCACATGTGCGGTCATAATTGCTGGCGGAGTCTCTCCTGTGAACAGCACATTGCCGGTTATTGTCTCATACATCACACATGCCAGCGCATACTGATCTGTAGCCGGGACAGCCGGTTCTCCCCGCCACACTTCCGGGGCAATATAAGATGGGGTGCCTAATACCGCTCCGGTGTGACTGGTCAACCCCGTGGACATCATCGCCCGTGTCAATCCAAAGTCAGTCAGCCAGAAATCGCCCTTATCATCGCGCATGATATTGCTGGGCTTGACGTCGCGGTGCAGAAAACCTTCACCGTGAGCAAAACCCAAGGCTTCACCAATTTGCTGGGTCATGCGTAGGGTCTCATCCCAAGATAATGAGCCATCTTTTTTTAGGATTTTATCTAGGGAGTTTCCTGATACATAGCGCATGGCGATGAAGTAACGCCCTTCAGCATCTCCCATATCCAGCACAGTGGCGATATTAGGGTGAAAGAGATTCGCCGCGGCTTGCGCTTCCTGCACAAAGCGTGCAAAGGCAGATGGGTCTGGCACCAGCGCTGGTTTGAGCACCTTGAGGGCCACATCCCGCCCCAAGACAGTGTCATGAGCGTGGTAAACCTCGGCTGTAGCTCCTTCGCCGAGCATTTCGATGATTTGGTATTTACCCAATTTATGTTCCATACACTATTCCTTTTAATCCATTGCTCTCAGATTTCAAAAAATCGATTCCTGGAAGGGACAGCCCCTACGCAGCATCCTTGTAAGGGCCACACCCCCCGATTAAGAATCCCAGGACTACAGCAACCAGAAATCCAGAGTCAGGGCGAACGGGCACACCGAAAACCAAGGTCGAACATGGAAGTTGCAGGATATTTTCTCCAACGAGTTGCTGAACGTAGCCACTCAAAACTATCATGCCAAGAACCACCTCGCACGACGCGTTCAATATCCGAGTTTGCCCCTTGAGGATTGCTGGAGGGCGAATTTTCATAGTAATAATAATCAAAACCATCCGCTACCCACTCCGCTACATTTCCGGCCATGTCCATCGCGCCATAGGGACTAGTACCGTCAGGATTACTACCTATGGCACGTGTATCACCCCCACAACTCAAATAATTTGCCAACTCGCAAGTTATCTTCCTATCGCCCCAGGGATAGGTACGCTCATCCGTACCGCGAGCAGCCTTCTCCCACTCTGCTTCCGTTGGCAGGCGCGCACCTCGCCATTCACAATAGGTTTGGGCATCGTACCAACTGGCAAAGATCGCCGGGTAATCATCGTAGACAGAATTTCCATAATAACTCTCACGTGTTTCGGAACCCGTAACAGGAGGCGGGTCACAAACACCAGCATACACACATTCAGCAAAACGCTGATTTGTCACTTCATATTGATCAATGTAGAAGTCATCCAAGGTAACTGTGTGTTTTTCATTAGCGTAACCATCTTCGCTGCCCATCTCGAAAGGCCCGGCGGGTACCAATACCATGGGAACGCTGTAATCATCCGTGATATCGGGGAGCAGTCCGGTTGGTGTCAGCGGTGGTGAGGTGGGGCTAGGGGGAACGGGTGTTTGGGAGTCGGGGAGTGGAAGATCTGGGGTAACTTCTTCCACAGCTGCTATGGGGGTTTCTTTACCACCCCCTGAAATCAAGCCGATCAGCAGCACGACCCCAATGCAAATCGCCATAAGAAGCGAACCAGCCCCAACAACCCAGGCCCAAGTGGGAATTCTTTTCCAAAGTTTGGGGATACGCACCAGGTAGCGAGCAGCTTCATGGCGGGCACGCTTATCAGCCTCCTTGTGAGCCACTTCTTCCGGTTTATGGCGCGCCTTTTTCTCCGCTTTACGCTTAGCACGGGCTTCTGCCTCGCGCTGGGCGGTATCTTCAGTCTCCTTGCTAGCCTTCTCTTCAGCTTCTTGCCTGGCGCGTTCTTCAACTGATGATGAGATATCAATCAGTGCATTATGGAACTTCCCTGAACCCGAAAAACGTTCTTGCACTTCCCTCGCCAAGGCCTTACCAAACACATCGTCGATATTAGCCGGAACACCCTCACTCCATTTTTCTGGAAACTTGGGCCCATCCAACACATGCCTGGTCATGATCTCCGGCGGACTTTCGCCGTCGAAGAGCACTTCCCCCGTGATCATCTCGTAGAACACGCAGGCCAGGCTATACACGTCCGTGGCCGGAGTAACACTTTTGCCGCGCCACACTTCCGGAGCCATGTAAGGCGGGGTGCCAATCATGCCGCCGCTGGCGCTGAGCTAGGCGCTGCGTGTACCCGAAAGCGCTTTTGCAAAGCCGAAGTCCGACAACCTGGCATTGCCGCTTTCTTCGAATAAGACATTCCCAGGCTTGACGTCGCGATGGATCAATTGCTCGGGTTGGTTGTGGGCGAAGTCCAGGGCCTCGCTGATCTGGCGGGTGATTTCCAGGGCGCGCTCGAAGGATAGGCGGCCATCGTTGGCGATCAGTTCCTTCAACGAGCCGCCTGGCATATATTTCATCACCAGAAAGTAGGAGCCGCCCACTTCATCCAGTTCATAGACTGGCACAATGTGGGGATGCTCAATACGAGCGGCGAATTTGGCCTCGCGGCGGAAGCGTTCGATGAATTCCGGGTCAGAGATCAAAGCTGGGTGGAGCACCTTGACGGCGCGCTTTACATCCAGCACGGTCTCGCGGGCGCGATAGACTGTTCCGTACCCACCCCGGCCGAGTTCTTCTAGTAGTTCGTATTTGCCAAGTTTTGTCATAGAACTTTATCCACTAATCTACGCCAATTTACGCTAATTTTTTCCGCTAATCTGCGCGAATTTTCGCGAATAAAAAAACGATTGGCGCAGATTAGCGTGAATTCGCGGTTTGTTTTGTGAGCACCATACGCTTCCAATCGAGATCTCCCTCAGCGCCGAAGTTGATCAACAGGCCAACTGTCTTCCCGGTGGCTTTCAAGTAATTGAGTAGTTGCGCTTCTTCACGCGAGGTCAATCTCTTGAGCGCCTTGATTTCGATGATGATCTCTTCATGAGCCAGAAAGTCCGCGATGTAGCTGCTTTTCAAGAGAATCCCATCGTAGAAAACCTTTATCGGGTGTTGTGCTACGAAGGGAATACCACGCCTCTTTAGCTCGATCTCCAGCGCTTCCTGGTACACAGCTTCGAGAAATCCCGGACCGAGCATGTTGTATACCGCCATGGCAGCTCCAACGATGGCATATACTTCAGCCTTATACAATAATTCCACCAAGGTGAACCTCCTTCAATTTTATCCGCTAATCTACGCCAATTTTCGCTAATAAAAACATTCGTGTAGATTTGTGCAGATTAGCGGATTCGCATTTTGACTCCACATTCAATCCGCTAATCTGCGCCAATTTTCGCTAATAAAAACATTCGTGTAGATTAGCGCAGATTAGCGGATAGATCTAGACACCTTCGAACTTGTTCCCGCAGTGCTCGCAGTGATGGGCTTCTTCATCTACGAAACGACCGCATTTGGGGCACATTTTCATACCCTCAGACTGTTTTTGATCCGCTTGAACACCACTCGGGGAAATCACTTGAGGGCCGCCAGTTCCCTGGGTTATCACCACCGGTGTGCCGCCCTGCCCCCTGGCAAAAGCCTGGGCAGTGTCGGCCATGCGGTCCAGGGCACGCTCGGTGGTTTCTTTGGCGCGAGCGGATGCTTTATCCCAAGCTTCGATGGTGGCGCGTTCGCGGGCGTCTTTTTCTGCTAAAAGCTTTTCATACATTTCACGCTCGCGCTCGCTGGCTTTGCCCTCGGCGATGGCGCGGAATTTCTCCTGGAAGGCTCGCGCCACTTCGGGGGAATCCTTGGCCGCCGCGGCCAGGATTTGATCCTCGCTCATGCCTTGCAAGGCTTCAGCTTTCTTCAAGTCTGTCAGCAGGCGGGCTTGCTCGGTGTCGCTGGCCGCGATCAGGGCATCAGCTCCAAGATCGCCGAGCTTATCCAGCCGGTTCAACTCATGCTCCATTTGAATGCGCTCACGCTGGAGTTCCAAATCTAACTGGTGCTGCTGCTTTTCCCACTCGAATTCCAGCTTCTGGCGTTCTAACTCCCACTTGGCTTGATCTGCCTCAGCGCGCACCTGTTTGATGCCGCGCAAACCCTTCAAGCCCAGATCCAATTCGGCGTCCATTTGACGTAGTTCTTCGTCAGCCGCATCTCCGGACATGGCCAGGCGGGCTTGATGCGCCAACTCTTCCTGGCGAAGCTCTGCCCCTGCCTGTTCACGCTCGAATTCAACTTCCGACCGACGGCGTCGCAGGGTGAACTCCCATTTGGCATATTCGATCTCCTGCTGTTTGGTCGCCCGCATACGCTCCAAGCGCAATTCGGCGTCCAAAGCCTTCTCGTCCAGATCGGTGCGTTGTTTGAGTTCAGCAGCCCGGAGTTCGTAATTACGTTCGATCTCCAGCTTTGCCAAAAGGTGCGCGCGAGCCTTCTCTTGATCTTCGGCCTCTTCCTTCCAGGTGCGCAGCATATCGGCGCGTTCTTTCTCGCGCAAGAGCTTGTCCTGGTCGATGTCATCCAGAAAGGCTTCGAACTCCGCCGTGGAATAAACTTCGTTCATGCGGTCGCTCATCACGGCCTCGCGCATACGCTGGTAAAGCTCTGCGCGGCGCTCTTCCATCTCGACCTTTTGGGTCTCCTCCGCCAACTCTGCCAGGTCAAGCTCGCGTTGGGCATCGACCAGCCGCTTCTTGCCCTCGGCTTCGGCTTCGGCCTCGCTGACCTGCAGGGCATACTGGCTGCGGATGCCAGTGATGCGGTCCAGGTGTTCCAGGTTCAACTCCAACACGCGCACGTTCAGGAAGCGCAGTCCATTTTGGGCAAAGGTATCCCGCAGGGTTTCCTCCAGGGCCAGTTCGAACCTGTCTTTCAGATTGATGTCATCGGCCAACTCCTGGACGCTGTGCTGGCGCACCCATCGACGGGCGACTTGAGAAACTTCCGGGTACAGGTGCTGGCGCAGGTCTTCTTTGGTCAGCCTTGCGCGGCCCTTGAGCATGTTGAAGAGGAATTTGCCGGGTTGCTCCACCTGGGCCTGCATCTTGATCGAGACGCCAATCCGCAGGGGATCGTTGGTGAAGATGCCCCCCATGTGGAACTCGAATTCCGTGGGGGTGATCTCCACCAAAAGGGCTGTGGCCCCTTCGGAGACACCCCCGCTGATCCAATCGCGCACCAACCCGCCGATGGTATCCAGGGTGTATTCTCCAGGGGGTACTGTGCCGCGGTTGGTGCCTTTTTCGATCAGGATAGCGTTGGTGCCCGGATCAATGATCAGCCCGCGTTTGAGCAAACCGGGCAGGTCGCCGGCATCCACGCGGGTGGCAAAATCATCTTCCCGGCGGGACCAACGATGCCGGCGGATCTCCGGGGCTTCGGTACGCTCCAGCGGTCGACCACATTGCTTGCAAAACTGAGCATCTCCCCGGTTTTGTGTCCCGCAGGCGCCGCAGGCGCGAACGCCGCCCCCCATACGGGCGCCGCAACTGGGACAAAACTGGGCCGCTCTCGACGCTTTGTGTCCACATTGGGGGCATGTGCGTTTATTCCCTAAAATCATGACTCTTCTCCTTTTTTAGCAATCAGCTCTCAGACGTAAATTTTATAGACGATATTGATCTTTCTGCTCATCAGGCGCTTTGAGCGCCTGGCTTCTATTCTTGAAATGATGTTGGAAGGCATCCAGACGACCTTCCAGTTGATTCAGATTTTCGGGGGAGATTTCTGCTCCCTGGGCGTATTCCTGCCGAAGCGCGTGGACATCCTCGCCCAGGGCGCTGGCGCGCACCAGTAGTTGTTCGTCGTAGTCGAGCAAGTCATCCCACATGCGGCGGCTGACTTTCAGGTCGGTGACGTAAGGCGGCACACCGACGTTGGGGTTCATCACCTCTTCACGGGTGCGGTGGAACTTCTTCTCCAGAGAGCGGATTTGTAGGGCCAATTCTTCAGCGCCGCTTTTGTAGACGCGCGAGCGCAGATCGTTGAGCATGTCCTGGGCGTTGTGCAAATCCTGGTTGTACTGGTTGCGCACCAGACCATCGGCCTGGACTCGATCTTGCCCGACCAGGTCATCCACGAAAGTGGCGCCCGGTTCGGCCCAGTGCACCTCCTCGAATTCCTCGCGCTTCCGGAAGAGGGTTCGGAGACTCTCCAGAATCACGATGGCAGCAAAACCCCAAATCGTCAGGTAGAATTCCCAGCGTGCTCCGCTCCCGGCCGCGCCGGCGATCCAGTTGACCAGGCGGGTGAGACCGTAGGCTGCCACTACAATAAAGCCCATCCAGATAACACGCGGCAGCCACCAACGTTCTGGCCGGCGGCGTCCTTTGGGCGGCGGCGCTTCTTTTTTCTTCCCCAAACGGCGGAACAAACCGTCGATGCGGAAATGCCGGCCGCGCTCATCTTTCTTCGATTCGAAGTTGATCCAGGTGCGGAAAGAGTCCAAAATCGAGAGAGTCACCCCTTCGCCTTCTGCTGCCGCATCCGCATCTTCTACTTCGACGGGGTGCAGGCCGATCTTCTCTTCCATGTCGGGTTCCAGTTGGCGCACGAAATCGTCGAATTGCGATTCGGTTTCGATCTGGGCCATCTTCTCTTCCATCTCCACATCCCG
>JADHXE010000248.1 GCA_016783125.1 Anaerolineales bacterium | reverse complement strand
CGGTAAGTGTCCTGAAAAAACCGCCCTGGACAAGTTACCATCATCGGGGCACTATGATAACTATGATAATCATGATGTATAATCAGAATATTACCCAGGAAATACCTCAGTGCCCGCAACCTTGCAATTCGGCGGCTGTCTTGAACACAAGGAACTATTGTGATGTGGTGGTCTCGAAAAAACTGGCGCAGTACTAACTTGATATCCTTATTTGTGGTGACTTCTCTTTCTTGCAGGTATACTCTTGAAATACCTACCCCAACTGAAGATTCACCATCACCAACATTTACGCCACTGGCAACTTCTGTACCAGACACATTGCAAGAAGGCACGGCTTTTTCGATTGACAACTTGGCAATTACATTTTTAGAACATAGGGTAGAAGGGAAATTCATCTGACTTGCCGATTTACTCATGTTTTTGGTTCTCGTTACAATATCGCGACGAGGAATTAGACTCAAACTCAAGTGTTTATGGCGCATATGCAGATTCTTATCCAGATAGAAATAGTTGGGTTGGTGATGGTTGTGAGCGACTTTACAGCGGAAAATCTGATGATGGATGGATTGTCTTTGAAGTCCCCACTGGTGTTGCACTTGATGAAGCCACATTGCGTGTTGAAAGTTATGAAGGACCTGAATTTAAACAGCTATGGAGTTTCAGGAAATAAAACGCCGCTGATACAGCGTGCAGCTGACAAGTGAGATTCTGCGCGATTTTCAGGCATTTTCTACGCCTCAGCAGTTTTCCGCTCTCGAAGTTTTATCGACCCCGCCACTTGCGGCCAACACAAACCGGTGGACTGATGTTTGGTCGCCTGCGTGGATGTTATTCTGATTGTTTTTTATGGTACAGTTTTCCGAAGTTTCCTTTGGCCATTTGTGGGGCAATGATATAATCACACTATGGAAACCCCACAACATCAGGAAATAATCCTGTATCTGGATAATGCCCGGGAAATGCTAGAAGTTGCCCAAGTGATGCTTGCCAACGACTTCTACCCATCAGCGATCAACAGAGCATATTACGCTATCTTTTACGCTGCCAATGCCCTCCTGGTGACCAATAACATGACTCAGGCCAAGCACAGCGGGGTGATTAGCGTCTTCCGGCAGCATTTTGTCAAAACCGGCCTCATCGATCCCGAATTCAGCAAAATCTACGGCCGGGCAATGGAAGATCGCCACGAAAGCGATTACGAACTGGAATCCCCCATATCTAAAGAGGATGCCCAAGAGAATCTCAACGGGGCAGTGAAATTCGTGAGTGAGGTAGAAAGATGGTTACAACAAGAGAAATGGATCTAAAGACCTCCGCACTCAACAAAAAAGAGAGCCAGGCCTTGAGAGTATTTGCCAACCAGGTACAAAAAGCGTATCGCCGCCAGGTTCGCCAGATGGCATTATTCGGTTCGAAAGCACGTGGTGATAGCCACCCTGACTCGGATATTGATGTGCTGGTCATCGTCAATCAAGAAGATCGAGATTTGCGGCGAAGAATAATTGATATTGCCTCGGAGCTGTCCCTGGAATTCGATGTGTTACTCAGCCCCAGGGTTGTTGGTGAAAAACGCTGGCAAACACGACAGCAATTTAGCACATATCGAAATATCGCCCGTGATATGCAAGCGATTGCCGGTGAATCCGGGTAATACTTTACCATTACCATATTGCGTCGATATGATCGTTTACGAACAGACCTCGTTTCCATCCTCAGGTTAACGAGGTCTGTTCTTTTGTATACTGCAGAGAGGCGAGTGTCTTACCACATGCTGGAGAAAGTCAACAAACCTCTGGGATACAACAATCCCAATACTACCCAACGAACTAAAACTCCAAAGCGAGTGAAGTGAGTTCATCACGAGTACTGCGTTGGTCGTAACACTGCGCCTGATACCCACACAGCCGGCATCGTGACGGCTCCTGTAAGGCATTCAAAGGTGGATGAGGGCCATCGGCAACCAGTTCTGCCAGACGTTCGACAAGATGGGGCAAGTCGTCTTCCGAAAAAGACATTTCGCAAGGAGCAGCCTGCCCGTTGAGTTGCAAGGCCCAAACCTCCGGCTGCACCGGCCAGGGCTTATTCCCTTCAGGGCTTGCCGCTCGCACCAAACCAAAACGAATCTGATCGTGTATTGGGTTGGTTGCGACCATCCCGAGGATATACCTGCGGGTGTAACCGTGCCGGGCAATCCACTGCCAGACCGGGAACCGCAGCGGGCGGCGCACTCTGGGCAAGGTCATAATGATATCTACGCGGGTAAATTCCGGCTCGACAGATAGGCGAAAACGATCTTCCCAATCCTTGACGCAAAAGGCCCATACCCGAATGTAGGCAAAGAGATGCGCCCATTTGCCACCCAGATTCTCGATGGCCTTGTTGTATAGATGGCGCTCGGTAACGTCCAGGCGACCACCGGGAAACATGGGGGACAGTTCGGGGGCAAGGGTACGCTTGTTTAGCCGCCGGTAGGACTCGACTTGTTCGATATACTTCCTAGCTTGTTCGATAAGCCCTTCAAAGCCATAGCGTTCCAACGCTTCTTTGAGCGTCTTCTCGCCTGCCGCCAGGTCGCTCAGAGACCGCCACGTTGGATCAAACGGCTCTTCGGGGTCCGCCCCGGCCAGCCACCAGCGCGCAGCCGCCGGGCAAAAGACATATAGCAGCGCGGCCAAAATGGGATGGCCGCGTGGGTTTTGGTCGTCTTTCAGCGCCAGAAAGAGATCAGTGTACATGTACGCCGGACAGGAGCAGCCAAGCCGCAAATGGCAGCACCCGCCATGCGCCCGGAGAGCGGACACCGGTCAACGGTTGGTCATTGAGCTTGCGCCATACCATTTGCAGGCTGGCTGTTGTCAAAAACGAGATCACCATCATGCTCACCGCCATGCCTGCCAGGGATGGCGGCACGAGCCAAAGCAGCCCCATCCACAACTTAGCGTCTCCCCCGCCCATGCCCCCTAACCGCCAGGTAACGAATAATAGCGCACACCCCAGCCATGTCTCAAAGACGCCCGGGAAGTAAGTGATCATCCCGCCCAGCAGCAAGGTCAGGGTGACGCTGTTGGGTATATGCTGCCTGCGTAGATCATAAGCTGCTATACCGATAGTCAGTGCCAGGATGAGGGCGGCGTGTATAGTGTGCATAGATACTGGGGAGCGGGGGTGCATGGGTGCTAGGGTGTAAGAGGGGGGAAATCTCCCCAGCCCCCGTGCTCCCTAGCTCCCCGGCGCCCTACGGTACTCCCGGCCAGCCGATTTGAGCTTGCCCTTCGCGCACGCCCCAATAGACAACCCCGCCGCCGAAACTATAGGAAGCGGCCCAGCGCCCCGAGATGCTGTTGTTGTCGTCCATGCGCCGGATAGTGACCAGGCGATCCCAATAGGCATCGGGGTCACCATCGTGATTCAGATCCGCCTTCATCGACTCCGGTACGCCGGGGACATCCTCGGGTTGGATCTCGCCCCCCATACCCCGGCCTGCCCATTCGATCCCTACCATCTCCATATGTCCCGATCCTCCATCGCAATCGTATCCTCCATCCCCATTAGGTCCTGAAACGCAATCCATGATCGCTACTGCCTCCTCATACGTGAAGCGCCAGAATAGCCGGTAGGGAGATTTGGCTTCGCCTACAAATAACGGCATATCGCCAGGAAGCTCGCTCAGGCCAACCGATCCGGCCAGTGGGCCGCCGCCAGCCGCCGGGTGCGAAGGGAGTTCCCAACGGAAGATTTCAGGACTTCCGGTAGAGCCTACCGGTTGCAACATCATTTCTCCAATGTGGGGCATCGAGAAGAACATCGGCCCGGCGGGGTTTAGCGTCAGGGTCAAGACCAGGTTGCGCCAATCGCCAGGCTGGGGGTTGCCTGGGCTGCCCCCGCCATAGGCGACATAGGGATATGTCCCTTGTCCAGATGATGAGGGTAGACCACCGCAACGCGCCGCGGTAGGCCAGCGTACCAGCGTGACAGGATAGGGGCGCAGGTCCAGGAAGGTTATGGGGAAATTCACGCGAGCATTGATGTACCATTGCGTGTTAGCGCAGGTTATCCCGCCGGGCGTCATAGTGAAAGTTTCACAGGGATGCTCTGCTCCAGACGAGCCACTTTCGTAGGGGACACAAACGGTTTCGGGACCTTTTTTGATGCACATCAAATCATCGTCTGCGCTGTATCTGTCTTCCCCCGCAACCCGAAAGAACTCTGGTGGGATGTAGTAAACAGCGTCCGAGAAAAGGCTGTGGAGATCATCGGAACCGGAATAAGTCGTACTGTTTTCGGTGGCGCTGCTACCGGGATCGGTCTCGCATCCGCTGCTCCCACCGCCTGTGGAAACGCCAAAGCCACCGGTGCCGCCATCTGTACTCGGGGTTTGAGCATAGACGGGCAAATACTGACTTAGAGAAAGCAGCAGGCTGACCAAGATTCCTGCTATGAACAGAAAAGGTCTTGTCTTCATCAGTATTCTTCCTTGAGATGCTCTTCGTAGTAGGCATCAAATGACTTAACAAAAAAGTCGATCTCAGACTCGCTGGTGTACGACTGCCACGCATCCGGCAAAGGATACATGCTATAGCCGTAAGCAGCTTCAAGCCAGGCTGCATCCCAGGGGATCAGCCCGTGCGCCTCAGCCATGAAATCCCGATCTGCCTGTGCACTTTCCTGGAGGGTTTCATAGGCCTCATGCCCTGGGAGAATCGTGCTATCGAGGTGATAGCCCATATGAATCCACTGATCTCTGACAGGATAGTAACCAAATTGCACGAATGACCGCTCCCACCCAATATTTTGCACGAAGCGATGTCCATCTAATTCATGTACTAACACCCCGTCATCTTTATCAAAAGAGAGCACACAAACTACAGGAAAATCCATGCCCCAATCTTCGACCTGCTCGCCGCTGGCGATTTGCGTGCGGTAGCAGCCGTTCAGGGTATAGGTCATATTTGCTGAAATCGAAGGTACCTCCTGGATATCCCAATTTCGATATTCAGGATGATAAGCCCGCCGCCTCAACTCCATCTCCATTGGGCCGCCCGTGTTGGTCATGCCAGTAACAGTCTCCGCTGCTCTATCATCAGAAAACAAAATCCAATCGGGAATTTCTTCGAACCCCATCATTTCCGCCGCTTCCGGCTCGGTGTAGCCCATGTACGATAGCAAATGCCAGGCCACTGTGCGTTCCAGCTCTTCGTAAACGCAAGCAGGTTTGATGCGTTTGAGGTTGTAATCATCGAGCGCATCAACCAGAATCCACGCGTCGGGATCCGCCGGGCAGGGTTCCGGTGTAGGCGTGTTGGTGGGGGCGGGAGTGTTGGTGAGCGCGGGCAGGGGTGTGTTGGTCTCGGTCGGTTCGGAAGGCAGCACATTGGATAGCGGCAGGGGCGTTCCCAGGATTTCCGCCCTGGTCTTTGCCCGCTGCAAGTGGGCCAGGCCGTAAGCCCCCAGGATGAAAACGAGGATGATGATCGTAACGACGACGTAGCGGCGCAGGTGACGGCGACCGCCCAAATCTGAGTAGGTGAGGGTGTCTTTGATCTTCATAGTGAGATTGATTATATCACTCTGTATTTACTAGGTAAATACATAATATCACTGGTCCCCACGCGTAACACCATGCGCGAGGTAGCCAATCGCATTTACTCCAATCCAGCGTTGTGGCAGCAGGTATCCCATCGATTGCACCTGGGACTGTACACGGCAGCCAGGGCGACCATCGAACTGGCCGCAAGACGCACCGGCAAAGACAGAATGCTCCGGGCGCTGGGCTTGAAAATACGCCATAGCAACCTGCCTGCCCTCCTCCGTTGCCTCGATACTGCCATTGGGAAGCACCCGTATCTCTTGCGCTCCGGCGTGGGCGGCTAAATCAGCCGCAGCCACCGTTTCCATGACACGTAAATTCGTGACCATGTATTCCAATATCCCCATGGCAAACAGGGTGGTAAGAGGCACAAGGAGAGCAAACAAGGCGATGGCCTGGCCACGTTCGGATTTCTTTTTTCTCAACGCCATTTTGCCTTCCAGGTTTCAGAACGGGATAAGTACCACTCTTCGGACCAACCTCCCGGATCGATAAACCCCAGGCCCCTGAACATAACCGGTACTTGATAGCTCACAGAACACCCGCCTGGGCCACCGGGCGAGCCGGGCGAGACATTCACCTTGTACGTCACACCCAGGGTTGCGCTCCAGTCGGCATCAAGGGTTTTCTTTACGGCCAGAAGCGCGTTCTGGGCTGCCAGGCTCGGATTAGGAGATTGAGAAATGAACTGAGCACAGCCATAGGCCGCTGCCGTCGCCTGCGTGCGGGCGCGGTGAAGCGGTATCCAGGACAACATACCAAAGGCCAGGATCACAGCCAGGACGGAGAACAGGGCTGTCTCCACCATGGCTTGACCTTTTTGGGCGCGGGTGCATGGGAGCATGGGCGCAGGGGAGAAGTTTTTGCACCCATGCACCCCCGCTCCCTTGCTCCCATACTCCATCGCTCTCTCGCTCATTCGAATTCTCCCGTTGGCGGGCCAGGGTAGAAACGCCATAGACGGAAGACCGCCGTGCCCCGGTGAGCCTCGACCAGGTTGATGCCGTACACCCAAGGCCTGGAATCTTCGATGGTGATCTGGGAGCGCACCATGCGGTCGGAGGTGTGTTGGGTGGTCGAAATGCTGCCCTGGATGTCGGGCCACAACACCGTCTTGCGCGCCTGTTCGGTGGCCGGGGTGTTGTATGCGCCGGTAGCCACCCCGGTGATGAAAACGCCCCAATCGGCGGACGCGGCCCGAAAAGCGTAGAATGCGGCCAGCGTCATGCCGAATAGGAGCAAGATGAGCACCGGCATCACGATGGCAAACTCGGCCATGGTCTGACCTTTCTGAGCATGGGAGCGGGGGTGCATGGGAAAGGTTTTTGCACCCGTGCTTCCTAGCTCCCGGCCGTAGGCCCGCCTGTCCGCAGGGCTGCCTCCGGCATGGCGTACTCCCTTGCTCCCCAGCTCTCTGGCTCATTCGAACA
>JADHXE010000247.1 GCA_016783125.1 Anaerolineales bacterium | reverse complement strand
GAGACCCCCCATGGTTTATATGAATTTTTAATCTACGACATCCTGATATATCACAAATATATCTCAAATACATCAACTTGTCAACGTAGTTCCCCTAGCTCGGAGAGCAGCCAGGGTAAGCAAACGAATTAAACGCAAAAGCCCGGGCAGGATTATCAATTGTGATCCGACTTATCTGCTCCTCCGTTACTCCGTACTCTCTCAAAGCCGGAAAGAACTCGGTCATTAACACAGTATAACTTCTAAAACCCTCCTCAGGCATACCATCCAAACGTGCGGGGTTGTACCAACCCGCATCATGGGAAAGTAACAGGTTGTCTATATAACCCGCTTCAATAACTCCAAGTACGTTCTCAAGCAACTGCGTTTGAGATTGCCAGGTACCTCCAATTGAATCGATTTCCAAGTAAGCACCACGCCGCGCTGCTTCAATTTGTATGGACAAATCATTTTCCGCTTGTGCATGCACCCAGATGAAACGTTCCAAGTCGAGGCCTTCATTTTCCAGAATATCGAGTTCCAACATGGCCGCCTCTCCCCCAACCGTGTGACTGGCAATCACAGCTTCTGATGCAGCACTTGCCTTGGCCGCGGCTTTGAGATTTCGGATCTCCAAATCGGTAAGACCATCATCACTTACCGCAAGTTTAATAAATCCAGCCCGAATGGTAGTGCCCTCGATACCGGACAAGAGCTCTTGAGTCCACAGTTCTGCCAAGCGCTCAACACTGGTATCACGTAATGAAGCAGGGGTGAAGGCTTCCTTATACACTCCTGTAGGAGCGATAATATGTATTGGCGTAATTTCGGCTAAGCACTGTAACACAGCCAGATTCCTGCCTACGCCGACAGTTGAACACTCCACCATGGCGGTCACGCCGGCAGAGGAGGCCTCCGCCAAATAGGGTTCAACTACGGAAGCCACATCATCAGGACTGGCTTGAGCATAGTCTGGGACAATTGGCCCACGCAGATCTGTAAAAAGATGTTCATGTGGCAATAATAACCCAAGCGAGTCGATTGGTACTGGCCCCAAAATTGTTTGAATTTTTTTAGTCATCGCACTGTACTCTTCAATATTTCTGTGAAAGCTTCGCCAATAGTCTTGAAAATGCGACATTAGCGTGGTCGGCCAGCAATTCTCATTATGGATGTCAGTGCTAGTAAACCCACCCCGCAGCGAACAGCGGGGCTCAAACCGAAAGAAAACAGCTTCACTTCAACAGGCTCAGTGCAGGCCTGAGCACGTCGAAGGACGCTTGAATATTCGTTTACATTGTTTTCTTAGTAGCAGCTTCGCTGGCCGTAGGCCCGCCTCTGGCGTGCGTGCCTTGGCATCGCTGAAGCAATCTCCACCCCAGGGAGGGAGATCGCCACGCCGACGCCAAAGGCGGGCTTGCAGCCAGCATCGGCTCGCGATGACATATTTAGAATTGCTGGTGGTCGGCATAGAAAATTGACACGCCCTTCCTCTAACGCTATACTGTCAGATATGCTCAATACCAAGATTACCAATTTACTTGACAAGCATGGAGTTCACTATACCATCTTGCCGCACTCCGAGCCGGTTTTCACCGTTGAAACGGCTGCCGCTCAACGCGGTGTTGTCAAAGAAGAAATGGTCAAATCCATCCTGCTGCGCGAGAAGAAGAAACATCGCTATGTGATGGCTTGTGTTACAGGCGAATCTCGATTAGACCCGCAGGTTGTTCGGGGCTACCTCCCAGGTGAGTGGAAACGATTGAGCTTTGCTTCTGCCGAGGAGATTCGCGAATTAACTGGCTACACGCAAGGAGCGGTGGCGCCTCTATGTTTGCCCGAAGATGTTCCGGTCATTTTCGATGAGGCCATTGCCCTCTGCAAGAAAGTTAATATCAGCAGCGGCGATCCTATGGCAGGCTTAGAACTAGGCGCGAGTGATCTGATTAAATTGTCTGGGGCGATTCTGGCTCCTATTGCTGCACTTAGGGAGTGATCACTACCCGCCCAGCGTGACTGTAAGCATCAAGCTCATCGAAGGTTTCGTTGATCACGTCCGCATCCAGGGGGATGGTATGCGAGATCACTTTCGATAAATCTAGTTTGCCCATCCGAGCAAACTCAATCAAGGTTGGTAGTTCGCTAGCCAGGTGGTCCGATACGCCAATGATCTCAGCTTCCCTGGACAATAACTCCACATAAGGGTCGATTTCGATTTTCCTCTCGTTCAATCCCACCAGGCCTACGCGCCCAAAGACAGCCAGCACATCAATGGCCTGCCTCATCGTCACAGGCAAGCCAATCAACTCCAAGGTGACAGCGACTCCCCGGCTGTCGGTCAAACGTTTGATTTCGTCTACCGGATCAACCTCACCGGCATTGACTGGGATTGCGCCATAATGCTCGGCCAATGCCAACTTATCCGGTTTTATATCCACCGCGTAAACTTTCCTGGCTCCCATGGCATAAGCCAACTGCACCGCCGACATGCCCAGACCCCCCACCCCAAAGACAGCCACCGTTTCCCCAGCTTCCAGACGCGCCTTTTTGAGGGCATGGTATGAAGTCGATGCCGAGCACATCATGATAGCCCCCTGATCAAAGGGGATTTCATCGGGCAATCGAAATACACTCCGAGCGGGGATGCCAATATACTCTGCATAACCGCCATGGCGATATTTGCCAATCATCGAGGCGGAAGTACAGAATTGTTCGCTGCCCTGGTTGCAGTACTCGCAATTGCCACAGGTGACCAGATAGTGCAAACAAACCCGGTCTCCAGGACTAAAGTTCTTGACTGCCTGACCAACTTTTTCGACAACCCCGGCGACTTCGTGGCCGAGAGTCATCGGTAACGGGCGCACCGGGGATACCCCAGCCCGGTAGTGGGCATCGGAGTGGCAAACGCCGGCGGCCTTGACCTGCACCAGTACATCATTTGTGCCGACTTCAGGGATAGGGATTTCTTGCATCTCTAAAGGTTGGCCCGGTTTGATCAATCGAACTGCTTTCATTTTCTGTCTCCTCCTAAAGGATTAAATGGGTCTCTGGGATTTCCCGTGGAAATGTCCAGATTGGGGGGTATGCGGCGATTCCCAAAGAGCCGATTAGTAAGCCTGTCATTCCGAACCCCCACCGCGCTCGCTATGCGCATATCTGGTGTGCGGGCCTACGGCCAGGCGCGCCTGTGGCGAGGGGTGAGGAATCCCTGATTATCAACTTGATTTTTACCTTGGTAGGTACTTGGGTATGTTCAGCATCAGGGATTCTTCACTCCGCCTGGCTTCCATTGCATTTCATCCAGGCTCTGTTCAGAATGACAAAACAAGTGCGTGTTCAAAATCCTTTTGACCATAAAAACTTTTAGCAATCAACTAATTCAGTCATCACTATAGCACCTTCGGGACAAGTATTGGCACACAAACCACATCCCCAACACTTCTCCGGATCGTACTGAACGCCATTCTTGTTCTTGCCATCTACTTCTGTAATTGAGCCGTCGTGATAGAAGGCTTCAAAGTGGCAGCGTTTGACGCAAGCCCCACACGAATCACATAAATCTGGATCATGGGCCGCAACATAGCGGCTTTTCGGCCAGACGCCTTTACTGCCTAATTCCTGGGCCGCTTGAAATGGGTAACAATCGCAGGCGCAGCAGTTGCAGATGGCATGCAATCCGCGTGAACCCCATTCGCTATCGGCAGTGTGCATAAGGCCTTTTTTATCAGCCCAGCGCAGGAGCGTCTTGGCTTCACCTTTTGTCAACTGACGGCCATGGCCGCGATCTAGCGCCTGGCGAGCGCCTTCATCTAGCCAGATGCAGGTTTCTACGGGTTTATCACAGTTCTCCCCCAGCTTGCGGCAATCGCAGGGTTGAACGATGATATCGGTGGCCGCGTCGATCATATCTTCGACTTCGCTCAGCAGCATGACGGTGTCATTGGGCAAAGCATTCTCAGCCTCGAGGCCGCTCATTTTGCGCTCGACATTGGCTTTGTGTCTGTTGATGAATTCATCCAGGAAACTGCGGTGGATGAGCTGGCGATGCTCAACTGGGATGTCGTGCCAGTTCTCGAACTTGGCAAAATGATCCAGGCGGGCGTAGAAGTTAGCTGAGGTGTATTTTATGATTCCGTCTTCAACGACCTTGTTTAGGATACAGCGAGAATAAGCGCGCTGCACGAGATCAAATGCCTGGGCGTAATCCAAACCCAATAGATCGGCGATCCTCTCGAGGGCCAGAATCTGATCGGAGATCACAACCACAAGCTCCATCTCGCGCGCATCCACCATCAAGGCGATGTAGGGTTGGGCTTGCTCCCATACTTCGAAAGCAGCTATAAAATCATCGAGCAGGGTATTTGAAACGGTATGCTCTTTCCCTGTTTCCTTTATGCGCTGACCTCCGAATTCAATCTTTGAATGATATCATCAGGCAGGGGTTCGGCGCGGTGATTTTCGATGATCTCCTTGACCTTGTTATTGGCGCGTTCTTCTAAAGTCGTGCTGCCCTCTTCTGCCCAGCGATGGTAATCTAACCGATCGATGAGGCTGGGCTGCCAATCTTCACGCACGTGACGCAAAGTGTGTTCTGTCTCCAGGAAGTGCTCATCGGGGCCGATCTCATGGATCAGGTCTAAGGCCAGCGTATCTTCACTGATTTCCAGCTTAGAGAAGTACTTTTTCAGCCACCCGATGATCTCATCACAAAAATGCGCCAGCTCTAACGAGCCGGTCATGGCGCAATCCAGGTAACCAATATCATGGATCAAGTTAACGCCATTGAGTTTATTTTCGAACAAAGTCAAGACCGCTTCGGCTGCAGCCTGGCTATCAAAGATTTTGGCATCGCTGCAACCGGCAATCCCGAAAGTTGGGATGCCATAATGATGGGTCAAATCCCAGCCAAAAGAGCCGCCTTCGGGAGCGCCGTACAAACTGACCATAGAAGCCATATCCATTATTCCACCGCTGGGGTTGCTCCGTAAAAATGGCGATCCCTCTCGTTTGAGTTGTGATAACACCAACCCGGCCAACTGGCCGGCATTCCCCAAGGCAAGTGAACCTGCCGCAGTCATGGGGGCTGTCATGCCGCGACTATTGCCCGGCGCGTAGACTGTGGGCAAATTCCGTTCAGCGGCATAGAGCAGCCTTTGAACGCTCTCTTCGTTATGCTGAAAGGCTGAGACGGTATTGACATAATTGACGACAAAAGGATAGCGCTGTAACTGATCCGCTCCACCGGCAACAATTTCGGCCATCTTCACCGCGGATACCGTGCTTTCGGCTTCGATGCCGACGAATACAATCGGTTTGGTGCTTTCACCCAACATGATCGCCATCTGTTGGCGCTCGTAAATTTCGTCTGGCACGTCCGATGGCAGATACATCGACATGACAAAATCCAGGTTGGGCAAAGCATCCACGAGACGCACACCGTTGATCACATCCTGCAACACAGATGTGCGGCGCTCTCCCAAATCCAGATCATAGATGTACATACAATCTGACCCAGGGCCAAAATATGAGCGATAGCCTCCCAGGCTCATGGCCCGCTTGCCGGTCTGGTCGAAGATGGTGATATTTTTGGGCGCACTTCGTAAGGCCCATTCAACCAGGTGGGATGGTATGCAGACCAGGTTTCCATCAGTAACTTGTGCGCCCCCTTTTCTAAAAAGTTCCAAGGCTTCTTGATCGAAAAAGCGCATCCCTGTTCGGGCCATAATTTCCAGGCTGGCCTCGTGAAGTAAGGTTATCTCTTCACGGGTAAGGCTGTTCGAGCGAGTTGAACTGCGGCTACTTAAATGATCGAAAGAAGGTGAAGTCATTTTTACCTCAATTAGACATGACCGTAGTAATCTCGATGGACTGCCACTGAATAGGCGTAATCCATCAGTGTGCCCCAACTGAATATGGGGATATCAATCTCGCGCTGGATGGCGCGGGCGAAGGGCTGCATCCCGGTGCATTCTAACATCATAGCGCCCATGTTGGGGTGAGCCTGATAAAAATCAACGGCGACTTTTACAAATTCTTTTTCGGCTTTATCATAATAAGCCTGGGGCGGATCTGGTCGCACCAGCGCATACCACAAATTTTCAAACTCCGGGCATTGACCATCATCTTCGGCGCCGCTGACAACATAATTGCTGCCGGGCTGAATGCCAACATTCTCCAAATGCGCAGGCAGCAGTTGTTCTTGCCGGGCAGCCAAAATACCCACTACCCTGTCTGGGCCAATCAACTGTTGCGCGAAGGGCACTTGCAACAGGCTCGACATAAACACCGGTACATCCACGAATCCGGCGATATCTTTCTGGAAGTAGGCAAAGTAGCCGCATTCCGCGGCGATGGCCCGGCAGCCCATACTTTCTAACTTTTTCGCGGCGCGTTGAATGGGTTCTCGTAAAGGCGACTTATCCTCCCCATGAACCAAAGCCCAGATATCCACATCTTCAGCGATCTCATACTGAATGGGATAGGGGAATGCGCTGGCATTACGAACGTCCCCTGGAAAGCCCGGATAAACATCATCGAGGATAATGATGCCCAAGCCCATGCCATAGCAGCGATGATCTTTGCGCGCCTTGATATGATTGATCCCGAAATCTCTATTGCGATACATCGAGTCTCTCCTTAATTATCGAAAAATCATCGTAACTGCTCAACCATAGAGAGCAAGTTTCCGAAAAAAGGGTGTGCGTGGCGCAATGCCAGAGGCACGCAAAGCGAAGCGGCCGCTTTGCGCCCACGCACACCCTTTTTTCGGGGTATCTCTCTCTTGACCTGAGTAGATACAACTAATAATATCAGCGTTGATATTATTGCACATAAGTAGTATATCCACCAAGCCTTTTACTCATGCAAGTATTCCTGCTTTTCCCCTGCATTCGTCCTGATTCAATGAGTGAAGTGAAACTTCGGTTATACTTTGGTCGCAAATGCACACCCAAAAACAGCTGGAGACTTAAATGAAAATCACCCAGGGCAATTATCAATCAATGATCGCGCCAAGATTCCGCAAGCTATCTGATGATCAATTAGAGC
>JADHXE010000246.1 GCA_016783125.1 Anaerolineales bacterium | reverse complement strand
CACCCGGCATCCGGTGATCTTCAAAGGTGCAAAACAGCCACAAGCTGCTTGATTTTGGCTCGTTTCATCAATTATTAAGGTTCAGACCTCATCCCAGTTTTTACTGGGTTTGGTTATCGTTGTCTAAAGTCCAAATATAAAGGACAAAAGTAAAGGAGAAAACTATGGATCCACTTATATTGGCACGCTGGCAATTTGCCATTGTCACCATCTACCACTTTTTCTACGTCCCGCTTACCCTGGGGCTATCCATCTTCGTCGCCATTCTTGAGACTAAATACGTCCGTAGCGGCGACGAGATGTATAAGAAAATGGCAAAGTTCTGGGGCAAGATATTCTTGATCAACTTTGCGATTGGCGTCGTCACGGGCATCGTGCAGGAATTCCAATTCGGCATGAACTGGTCGGAGTACTCCCGCTTCATGGGTGATATCTTCGGCGCGCCGCTGGCTATTGAAGCGCTGCTAGCCTTCTACATGGAATCAACCTTCATCGGCCTGTGGATTTTCGGCTGGGACAAATTGTCCAAGAAGATGCACCTGGCCGCGGCCTGGCTGGTCGCCATTGGCTCCAACATCTCTGCGCTTTGGATTTTGATTGCCAATTCCTTCATGCAGCACCCACAAGGCTATACCATTGACCCCGAAACGGGTCGCGCACTGATGTCTGATTTTGGGGCGTTAGTTTTCAATCCGAATGTCATGCTCCAGTTCCCGCACGTGCTGGCTTCTGGCATATCCTTGGCTGGATTTGTTGTGATGGCGTTCAGCGCCTGGCACCTGCTGCGCAAGCATGATGTCACGTTCTTTCGCCCCTCCTTCCGCATGGCTGCTATCTACGCGCTCGTCGGCGCCGTGCTGGTTGGTACGATTGGGCACTTCCAGGGTCAATTCCTGATTGAACACCAGCCCCTAAAGATGGCTGCTGCAGAAGCTCTCTGGGAAACCGAGCAACCCGCTAACTTCTCTGTCTTTGCCATCATTGATGAAGAAAGCCAGACCAACACTGTTGATATCACCATCCCCAACATGCTTTCCTTTTTGTCCTATAACAACTTCACGGGCGAAGTAGAAGGCATCAAAGACTTGGCTGCACAGGCAGAAGCGGAATACGGTACTGGCGACTACATTCCACCCGTTGCGCTCAACTACTGGTCTTTCCGCATCATGGTCGGCGCAGGCAGTTTGATGATACTGATTGCCTTGCTTGGTGTCCTCTGGAGCAAGGACCGTAGCCTTGACGACAAAACGCTCTACCTGAAAGCTGTAGTATTTTCTGCCGCTTTGCCTTATCTCGCCGTATCCACCGGTTGGATTTTGGCTGAAACCGGCCGCTGGCCCTGGATTGTGTATGGACTGCAAAAAATCGAAGATGCCGTCTCGCCCAACGTCCCCGCCTGGAACGTTGCCTTCTCACTCGCTCTGATGATCGTCCTCTATACTGTATTTACCATCGTCGCCTACAAATTGGCGGTCAAATACGGTACCGGCGATGTCAAGATCAGAGATAACGCTTCGGCGGCTGATTAGTTAGAATTGGAGAAACAATCATGGATCTTAATACCATCTGGTTTATCCTTGTAACCGTTTTATTCATCGGGTTCTTCTTCCTCGAAGGTTTCGATTACGGTGTCGGTATCCTGCTGCCTTTCCTGAGCAAAGATGATAACGAACGACGAGCGATCATCAACACCATTGGCCCACACTGGGACGGCAATGAAGTTTGGATGATTACTGCTGGCGGCGCGCTGTTCGCCGCCTTTCCCCACGTTTACGCGACGCTGTTCAGCGGCTTCTATCTCGCTCTCGTCTTGATGCTTGCCGCGTTGATTGTGCGCGGCCTGGCCTTTGAGTATCGCAGCCTGCGCGATGACCCCGTCTGGCGCAGCCGCTGGGATTTGGCGATCTTTATCGGCTCGCTGCTCCCCGCGCTGCTTTGGGGTGTCACCGTCGGCAACCTGATGCGCGGTTTTGCCATCGATGCCGACATGAACTACTGTGGCGGCCTAATTCCGCTGCTCAACCCCTACTCCCTCCTCGCCGGGTTGGTCTTCGTGACCCTCTTCACCGCTCACGGCGCTAACTTCCTGGTGCTCAAAACCGAAGGCGTCATCGTTGAACGCGCCAAGAAATTCGGCTTCAAGGCCTGGATCGCTGCCACTGTGCTGGCCGTCATCTTTCTGGTTTGGACTTTCTTCGAGACTGATATCCTGACTAAATCCGGCTTGAATGGCCTGATCCCGGCCCTGTTGGCTGCTGTTGCACTCTTGCTTTCGGGCTGGTTTGGCAAAAAAGGCAAGGATGGCTGGGCTTTTATCGCAGGCTCGCTGACCGTTGTCTTCGTCACGATTATGGTTTTCGCCGGGTTGTTCCCCCGCATCCTCATCTCCAGCCTGGATGTGGCTTACACCCTCAACATCTACAACGCGTCTGCCTCGCCCTACGCGCTAAAGATCATGACCATCGCCGCGGCCATCTTTGTGCCGATTGTCTTGGTCTACCAGATTTGGACATATCGAGTCTTCCGTGATCGCATCAAAGCAGACCCTGAAACCCTGATTTACTAAATCGCCTGAAAAAGACGGGGCAGGCCAGTTTATGACCTGTTTCGTCTTTTGTCATCGAATATCAATCTGATCGAAAGCGAGGGAAATCCCCCTCGCTTTCTTCTATAATTGTCCGTATAATTTACTCCCAAAATCCGTTTTCAGTTCATTGTCCCCAACCCTGACAAGCTGGACCCAAACCCGTATTTTTGAACCGCGAAGATGCCCGCCAACGGCGCGCACACCGAAGGTGCGCAAAGAAAAACGATAAAAAATTGTATTGGTCAATGGGATGGTAGACGGCCGCAGGCTTCCGCACACCGGCGCCCGCCCGGACACGCTTTGCGTCCCTTTGGGAAAGTGTCCGGGCTAGTAAGCGGTGCCCCATTAATGGGGCTTATGCGCTACGTAACGCTCGAAAAAGCCCGATTTGCCGCAGGCACGCCCATGGCGTCGGGCGCTGCCCACTAGCCCGGAGATTGATCTCCGGGCGGACGTCGGGCTGTGAGAGCGTCTCGTTGTCCAACATCATTCTGACCAATACAAAAAAACGATAAAAAATCTTAGCGACCTTCGCGTCTTCGCGGTGAACTCCTTCTTTCAGCGTATAATTCCTACAATGGTAAACAAACGCCTCCTTGCCCTTGCCCGCAGCAGCCGGACTGCGCTCTATGTGACGATCCTGGCTGGTTTTTTGTCTGGCTTTTTGATCATTGGGCAAGCCTGGAACCTCAGTCAGAGCGTTGAGGCTATATTTCTGGATGGGCAGACGCTTAGCGATATTTCCGCCACACTTCAACGACTGTTATATTTTATTGTCGGACGCGCCTTCATGGTTTGGCTGGGCGAGATCAGCGCCGGATCCCTGGCGCGGCGCGTGAAAACCGCCCTCCGGGAGCGCCTGTATCGGCATCTGATCAATCTGGGGCCGGGCTATGTGCGCGGAGAGCGCACCGGAGAGTTGATCAACACCATGGTGGAGGGTGTCGAAGCGCTGGATGCCTGGTTCAGCGGGTATCTGCCGCAGTTGGTTTTAGCGGCATTGCTGCCGCTCACGTTTTTGTTTTTCGTTTTCCCGCGTGATTTCCTTACAGGGCTTGTTCTGCTGCTTACCGCGCCGTTGATCCCAATCTTTATGATCCTGATCGGCAATCTTGCTGACGCTTTGACCAGGAAGCAGTGGAAGTTCCTCGGCCGCATGAGCGCCCATTTTCTAGATGTGCTGCAAGGATTGACCACGCTCAAAATCTTAGGGCGCAGTCGGGCGCAGATCGAGGTCATCAAAAAAGTAAGCGGTGAATTTCGAAAGACTACCCTGGGGGTGCTGCGCGTCGCCTTTCTATCGGCTTTAGTTTTGGAGATGGTCGCCACCCTCAGCACGGCGGTTGTGGCTGTGGAGATTGGTTTGCGCCTGCTCTATGGGCGCATGGCCTTCCAGGATGCTTTCTTTGTGCTGCTCCTGGCCCCGGAGTTTTACCTGCCCCTGCGCATGTTGGGAACGCGCTTCCACGCTGGAGTAGCAGGAGTGGCCGCGGCGGAGCGCATCTTCGAAGTGCTGGATAGTAGACCGAAGACCGAAGACCGAAGACCGGTTTTCCCTGTCTCCTGTCCTCCGTCCTCCGTTTGCTTCAACAATGTTTCTTACACCTATCCCGATGGCCGCACCGCTCTCAAGGATGTCAGCTTTACAATTGAGCCAGGCGAGAAAGTCGCTCTTGTCGGCCCCAGCGGAGCGGGCAAATCGACTGTCGCTCACCTGTTGTTAGGATTCATGGAACCAGAAGAGGGAGAGATTGCCTCACCCTCTCTCCCCTGCTCCCCTGCTCCCTCTCCTTCCACGGAAAGGGAGCAGGATGTGGCCGACAGGCCGGGGGGTGAGGTCGCCTGGCTACCCCAACACCCCTACCTCTTCAATGATACTATTGCTGCCAACATTCGCCTGGCGTGCCCCGGCGCGGGTATGGATGAAGTTATCGCCGCAGCCCAAGCCGCCCGTGCCCACGAGTTTATTAAGGAAATGGGACACGGATTTCCTCGGACGCTCTGCGTGCCTTCGGCAAACACGGATGAAAACAGCAAAAAACAAATCCGTGTCCATCCGTGTCGCCGAAGGCGTGCAGAGCAATCCGTGTCCAAAAAAGAATCAGGCGGCACCTATTCTGGTTACGAAACCATCATTGGTGAACGCGGCGCGCGGCTTAGCGGCGGGCAGATCCAGCGGATTGCCCTGGCGCGCGCCTTCCTGATGGATGCCCCCTTCGTTATCTTGGATGAACCCACTTCTCACCTCGACCCCGAGCTAGAAACCCAAATCCAAGAGTCAACAAACCAACTCCTGGAAGGCCGCACAGCCCTGATCATCGCCCACCGCCTGCAAACCGTCATCCAGGCGGACAAGATTATCGTTCTCGATGAAGGTCGGATCGTTGGCCAGGGTTCCCACGACGAACTCATCGCCAACACCCCCCTCTACGTAGAGATGGTTGGCAAGTTACAAGTTGCAAGTTACAAGTTGCATGTTGCACCACATCACCCAATAAGACCTACAACTTTCAACCAACAACCGGAAACCGAGTTTTCACGCTCCACTCATCACTCTCCACGCTCCACGCTCTCCCCTCCCCCCTCCACGCTCCCTCGCCTGCTTTCCTTTCTCGCCGGTTCCTGGAATTGGGTGACCCTCTCCGTGCTGTTCGGCTTTGCTACCATTGCCAGCAGCATCGGCCTATTGGGCGCTTCGGCCTACATAATCTCAGCCGCGGCCTTGCAGCCCTCGATTGCTGTCTTGCAGGTGCCCATCGTTGGGGTGCGGTTCTTCGGTATCGCCCGGGGCGTCTTTCGCTACTTAGAACGCCTGGTTTCGCATCAGGTTACCTTTCGCTTGCTGGCCCGCCTGCGGGTTTGGTTCTATGATAAACTCGAACCCCTGGCCCCGGCCCGGCTGGGTGCATTTCGCAGCGGCGACCTCTTGAGCCGCGTGATCGCCGATATCGATACGCTGGAGAATTTCTATATTCGCGCCCTGGCCCCTCCCCTGGTGGCGTTGTGTGTTGCGCTGCTGAGCGGGGGACTGCTGGCGCGTTATGATTGGCGATTGACGCTGGCCCTATGGATTACCTTAGCCCTGGCGGGGATCCTGCTCCCCTGGCTGGCCCGCAGACTCGCTCGCGGCGTGGGGCGAGATCAAATCAGCGCCCGCGCCGCTTTGAATGTAGCCCTGGTCGACGGGATCCAGGGAATGCCGGATTTACTGGCCTTTGGGCGGGGTGAAGATCAAATGCGCATCGTAAATATGCTGGGGGATGATCTTTCTCAGGCACAGAAAAGATCGAGCCTCGTTGACGGTCTGCGCGCCGCGCTGATGAATTTATTAACCAATCTTGGCATGTGGACGGTGCTGGTTCTCGCTATCCCCCTGGTGAGCGCCGGGCAGCTCGATGGCGTCTATCTGGCGACCATCACCTTGATTGCTCTCTCCGCGTTCGAGGCCGTTCTGCCCCTCTCCGAAGCGGCCCAACACCTGGATGAGAACATCGAAGCCGCCCGCCGGCTGTTCGAGATCGTCGATGCCCAACCCGAAGTTGTAGACCCTCCTCGCCCACTACCCGCGCCAAAGTCTTTTGACATCACAGTCAAAAACATCAGCTTTCGCTATCCCCAAACCCAATATCCAATATCTAATATCCAATATCCAACCTCCAACCTCCAACAATCAACCCTAAACCAAATATCTTTCGAAATCCCCCCCGGAGCGCACCTCGCCATCGTCGGTCCCAGCGGGGTGGGCAAAACTACTATCTTGCATCTCTTGCTGCGCTTTTGGGCATTCCAGGACGGTGAAATACTCCTGGGAGGGCGCGATCTGCGCGCCTATCGCCAGGAGGATGTGCGGTCGATCTTTGGCGTGGTTTCGCAAGATACGCATCTTTTCAACGCCACTGTGCGCGAAAATCTGCTCATCGCCCGGCCCAACGCCACGGATGAGCAAATCGTGCGCGCCGCCCAGCAGGCCCAAATTCACCAGTTCATCGATGCGCTGCCCGATGGCTACAATACCTGGATCGGCGAGCAAGGTTTCAAACTCAGCGGCGGTGAGCGTCAGCGGCTTTCTTTGGCACGCGCCCTGCTCAAGGACACACCCATCCTGCTTTTGGATGAACCCACCGCGCACCTCGATCCGCTCACCGGGCAAGTGTTCATGCGCTCATTGAGAGAAATCTCATCGGGCCGCAGCATAGTCATCATCACCCATCAGCTAAATAACCTGGATTGGATGGACGAAATTCTGGTGCTGCGCCAGGGGCAGATTATCGAGCGGGGTACGCATCGCAACCTCTTAGATAGGGATGGTTTTTATCAGCGCATGTGGCGCTTTTCGCATCAGAGAGTCAATTAATCAGCGCCCTTGAACTGCAAAGAAGGTTGTCACTTGACGTAGAAGCATATATCATATGGGCGTGTTTCAAACGAGCGGAAAAGTTCCGGAAATAGGGGTGTGCGGGGGGGAC
>JADHXE010000245.1 GCA_016783125.1 Anaerolineales bacterium | reverse complement strand
TCAGGATACCGTCATAAGCGTTCTCAGCGATGGCTCTGAAGTTGGACTCGCTTTCGTGCAGGGCATGCTCCGCTTGCACAAGTTTGGCGATCGTGTCTTCCCGCTCTTGAATCATCTCCTTGAGATCGTCAACCATCAAGGTCAATCCCACCAGTAGTTCGGTGAATTCGTCCTCTTCTTCTGGGATATCAATGCTCTCGGAGAAATCACCCAGGGCGTAGTTTTGCAGGAATGGCGACAAATAGATCAGGCGGGTAGAGACGTACGCTTTGTATTTTTCCAAATCTGATTTAGCCATTTTTCACTGTCTCCTTCAGCCACCTTAAGGCTTCTTCTTCGGTGGCAAAAAACGAGGCGTTCTCTGCCCCAGAGGCTCGCAATAAGAACGAAACGATCACTCTTGTAAGCGTTCCCATACCCACAAAGGCATGTTTGGCGATCTTTTCGGATTTTAGTGTTTGGGCATATACCTTTCTGGCGCCGGACGAAGCCTTGCCAGCCTCGGCCATATCGTTGAGCACCGAAACCTTTCCGGGTACCATCTCTGCGACCGCCATGATTTCAGCGGTTTGTTTCCTGGCATGTTCCTCTTCGAAATCGCCCCAGGATTTATTCCAAATGACGTTGTCTTCTTCATCCCACCAGACCTCAAACTTCTCTTCATTCTTCATTATGAGTACTCCTTTGTCAATCTCTCCAATGGCCCGGATCCTGACGATCCCCAAGTTCTCATCATTACCAAATGGTGTACTCTCTAAACTCTTTCACAGCAATCTCCCTTCACTCTCAAAATGGCCGGCAGCAAATCATCTACCAGATTACGCTTGGAGACAAAACCCCTTGCACCAGCATTTCGGGCCGCCTCCCGATAAACGTCCAAGTCATACATGGTCAGGATGATAATCACTAAATCAGGCATCATCGCACGCAACCGGGGCAGGAGTTCCAAACCGTTCATGCTGGGCATACGAATGTCTAACAGCGCCACATCGGGCATCAATTTTGAAACCTGAGCCAGCGCCTCACGATAGTTGAGAGCAGTACCCACAACTACTACATCTTCACCACTTCCCAAATAATCGCTGGCCAACTCCAGAAAATTGGCATTATTATCAATAAGCAGCACGCGAATAGTTGCCATTTTGACTCTCTTATCAAGCTGACGGGGGGATAAAAATATTCCCACTTATACTATTATTATTGAAATTGGGGGAATAATCAATCCGTACAAATACGGATAACTTGAGTACTAGAGTCAAAACGACACAACAGTTCCTATGGTGGCTGAATGCCCCGCCCCAAGGCATAACGAACCAGCTCGGCAGTGCTTCCCACATCCAACTTACGCATCAGGTTGGCGCGATAGGTTTCCACAGTTCGCACGCTGATCCCCAATCGTTGGGCGATTTCCAGGTTGGTCAAGCCCTCTGTCACGAGATGGAGCACCTGTCTTTCACGCGCCGACAAGGTTTCATAGAGATCAACTTCCTCCTGAGCAACTTCCCAATAAGCTTCTATCGCTCCTTCGGAGATCAGTGAGCTGAGGTAACGCTCGCCAGCTAAAACAACATGGATGGATCGCACCAGTTCATCCGAAGCTGATTTCTTCAAGATATAAGCCAATGCCCCAGCACGTAAGGCCTCGGCCACATAAGCCGCACTCTCATGCATAGATAGAATGACGATACGAACTTGGGGCATTTTTGCTCGTACTTGATGGGTTATCTCCAAGCCTCCCATGCCGGGTAGCATCAGGTCAAGCACCAACACATCTGGCTGTAGGCTTTCCACCAGGGGCACCACTTCCAATCCATCTCCCGTCTCACCGACAACGCGGAAGGTCAAATCAGCCTCTAAAACAACCCGCAGACCATCCCGAACGATGGGATGGTCATCTACTAAGAGGATTCTAACGCTCATGCCAGCGCCTCTCAATGCGTTCTTCTAGAGGTAAAGTTGCTTCCAGCGCGGTTCCACGCCCAGGGGCAGAATTGATCTCTAGCCGACCGCCCAATAAAACCACCCGTTCCTGCATTCCGATCAGACCGCTGGCTCTCCCATCGTCTATCGCCGCCTGATAGTCAAAACCGGAGCCCTGGTCTTCGACTTGAATGCAAAGCTCCTTGATCTTGCGATTAAACCAAACGTGTACAGTTACTTTATCTACGCCCGCATGTCGGGCAACATTGGTAAGCGCTTCCTGTACGATACGATAAGCAGCGATTTCCACATTAGATGGAAAGCGTCGCCTCAAACCACGATGTTTGATATCAACGTCCATCCCTGTTTGAGCACTGTAACGCTGAATATGCCATGTCAGTGTAGGCAGCAGGCCCAGGTCATCCAGTGTGGGGGGGCGCAGATCCAACGAGAGGTCTTGAACCAAGTTCATCAATTCCTCCGCCAGCGATTGGGCTCTCTGGAGCTTATCAGCAGTGGCTTCCGTAACCTCGGTGATGGAATCCAATAACAACTTTAGACCGGTGAGGGACTGACCGACCTCGTCGTGCAACTCATGGGCAATGAAGCGGCGTTCGGCCTCTTGAATCTGTACCAAGCGCCGAGAGAGATCCCGCAAGCGCTCTCTCCCAGCGTGTACTTGCTCGAATAGCCGGGCGTTTTCCATAATGATGCTCATCTGGCTGGCAAAGGTCGAGAACATCGGTAGGTCAGTTTCCTGCAAATCCTGACCCCACAGCCAAAAAGCACCCAACAGTCGATCTTCGATGACCAGCGGAAGAAAGATAACCTCGGTATCAGGCTGAACCCCAGCTAACTTCATGATACGGTTGATTATTGGCCGTGTGAAGCCCGGCAAGACTACTGTGGCGAACGATACCACCTCCGAGCCTGGGACGACGATTGCACGATGGTGCTCGATAAGCTCTCTATAGGATGTTGATGTCTTCAATGCCAACCGGAAGCCAGAAACAGGCCGCTCCACGATCTTTTCAATTGCTGAAAGCACTTTCGACTCGATAGATACGTAGCGTATAACTAACGACGAGTCTTCCGGATCGAACGAGGCGATTGTGCAGGCGAGGCCCAGGTTTTTTAGTTCGATACCCAGGGTTTCCATCACCGTTGCTGGATCAGTTGCAGCTTGAACACGGGTGGCTAACTTGCGCCAGGGCGAAGATGAGCTTGTTGATGCGTTCCAGTTCATCCCGCTGTTTTCGTTCGGAATCGTATAGCCTTGCATTTTCGATGGCGATTCCAGCTTGGCTGGCGAACAGACTGAGCAGTTCAGCGTCATCCGAGGAGAAGGCTCCAGGACTGTCCGACAGAACGTTCAATACCCCCAGGAATTCCTTCCCCCAGCGTACCGGCGCAGCGACGATAGCTGTGCGCGGGTAGTCTTCGAAGGAAGCCGTCCGACCTTCCCAATGTTTGTAATCTTCCACTATGAGCGGCGCGTCCTTTTCCAAGACCTTGCCAGAAAGCCCCTCGCCGCGCTGCAAGATGGTTCCGATCGGCGCCGCATCGGGGTGGACGGCCACCGACCACTCCAGCACGTCCCGTTCCGGGCGGTAAAGGTAAAGACCACCACCATTGCCGGAGAGCAACTCCACGGCGTAGGACGCAATGGAATGGAGCAGGGTCTCCAGTTCCAACTGAGTCATGAGGTCCTCGCTTATCTCACGCATGGCTTCCAATTGCCCGGTGTACCGGCGTATCGCCTCCTCCGCCCGTTTTCGCTTAGTGATATCTCGGACCACACTAATGACCTGAGATAACTGAGCATTCGAGAACATGAAAGCTGTGTTGATTTCGGTCCACAATGGCTCGCCATTCTTGCGGAGCAAAACTTGTTCCTGTCGAACCTGGGACTGTCCATTATCCAAAGCATTCTTCAATGCCTGGTCAAAGAAATTGAACGCCCCTTCATCTGGATAGAACAGGCGCGTATTCTGGCCAATTAATTCCTCCGGGCGATATCCGAACAGGTCATAAACAGCCTGGTTTACGAATTCGATCTTTCTGGCTGGCATCTTGACGGTAAAAATGGGGTCTGCCACGCTGTCCATCAGCGTGTTCAGATAATCCTTTGATTTCTGGAGCGCCATCTCCATCTGTTTGCGTTCAGTGATATCCTGACCAAAAACAGCAATCCTTGTGACTTGACCATTCTGATCGAGTACTGGACACAACCTATTGTAGATAGCCTTTCCATCAAGCGTATCTTCAAATTCGATTGAACGCCCAGTCCGTACAACTTTTCTGGCGTAGGCTTTGCGTGATTTGACAACAGAGGGTGGCAATAGATCGTATGATCTTTTACTAATAACTTCATCTGGCGAATATCCGACCGCGAGCGCGGCTCTTTCATTGATGTTGAGAATTATGCCTTGTATATCAATCAACAGAGCATTTCCAGGTATTGCATTCAAGAGAGCACGAGCTGTTTCTTCGCTCTGTAGTAAATCTGCCTCAATCTGCTTAAATTTTGTATTCATCAATAGAAGCTTGAACATATAAATTTAGAAAAGCCAGATTCGATTAGCAAACTCATTGGGCGATAAGCCAGGGATCGGCAAACCCTGGTGAGGACGATCGTTGTACTCAGATCGGAACATAGACAAAAGGGCAAGTAGTTCTTGGGCATTCTTCCAAGATTGAAAAGCCAACCATTCTTTGAGGGTGCGAACAAATCGTTCGGCAATGCCATTCGATTGAGGCCGATGCCTGGCAATCACAACGTGGACAAACTCTTCTGTGTGCGCCAATTCTTTGAAGGCATTAGCAGTAAAGTGAACCCCGCGATCAGAGATCAAGAATTGGAGTTCAGCAGGCAGTAAAGTGCGCAGAGCATCGACAACCATCTCAGATGTCACGTTAGCGCCAGCCATAAACAAAGGCAAGCCTAAACATTGGCGGGTGCAATTGTCGGTGATTACCAAAATGGCAATCCAATCGGTCACAATCGGAAGTTCGGCGAGTTGAGTACGCAGAATATGGCGTTGTTCTCGCCAAACTTGATCTTCTTGATGGCGCTGTTCCAACACTTGGCGGCGATGTGTGCGCAGCGCTTGCCAGTTCTTATGCCAGACTTTCCGTTCTCCATACCGGGCTCGCTGCTGAGAGAATTCGATTTCTTCGTGACGATGTTGTTGTCGAAGCGTTTTCCAAGCGATATCTTCCTGTTTTCTCTGGCTGCGAGCATCCCGGCGCTGAATTCGCAGGCGCTCTTCCTCTCGACGCAGTCGTCGGATAGCCGCTTTTGCAGTTTCTTCCTTGCCATCTGCGGGCAATCGTTTTTCTCGCTGCTCTGATTGGGCCGAAGCCGCCACAAAGGCGTGCATGGCTTCGGCATAATCCAGCGATTGATCTTCGAAAACCCGACCAGGATATTGCGGTTCTTCATCGTCTGCCAGACGCTCAACGATCAAACGGCCTGAAGAACCACTTACTGCCGGTAGTTTTACGGCTACTTCATGACCCGCTGGGACAAAACACAGGTCTACATTGAAGGCTTGTCCAGGTTCTTCGGCTGTGCGAACTACCGGTTTGAAGGTACTTTTTTTTGCTCTTTTTCATCTGGTTTCCACAACCCGGCCTCTTCCAAGATGCTGCGTACCGTATTTGGACTGACCAAGGGAACCCAATTATTCGCTTTCGTCATCTCATCCGATATCCGATGTTTGCCCATCTTCGGATGCAAATGCCGCATTTCGATGACTCTTTGCCGTACATCTGCCGGTGTACCCACACTGCCTTTCTCAGGCCCTTTGGGCAGATACTCTTCTAATCCAGCATATCCTTCGGCTAAAAAGCGAGGTTTCCAATAGTAAAACGTGCCACGACCTACATGAACTTCTCGGCATGCTTTCGCAGCATTCCCGGTTGCTTCCCAAATTTCAAAGAGCAGTTTCCGCTGTTGCGGTGTCGTCGGTGGAAAATAGGTGCTCTTTTTGTTCATCCGCTTATTTTACCAAGTGTTCAAGCTTCTGTTGATGATTACACAATCTGCTTAAATTTAGTGATTTCTTGGTGGAGTTGTTCATTAGCTTTAGATAGCTTAGCGGTGCGTGAATCTACCAACTCATCAAGGTGATCGCGATGTCTTTTCAGTTCCTTTTCTACTTGTTTGCATTCGGATATATCAAAATAATGCTCCATGCGTCCCCCAGCATACAGGCCTGATCGAATTGGCTGGCTCCAATGTTCAAGCCAGCGCTCTTCGCGCTCCTCACCAGGTAGCACATGGCATTCAAAGTTCTCGACATAGGTATTGTCACCATATGTTGCCAATACTTTCTCGGAAAAGCTTCCTGGATTCTCGAAGATATCCATGATCCACTCGCGGATGAGGTGACGCTTATCCTTACCGATGATTTCATTCCTACAAAAACCAAAGTATCGCTCAAGTGCCTGGTTCACCCAGACAATCCTAAAATCAGCATCGAGTAAAATAACACCGACCGCAGAAGTATCGAAGATATCATAGGCCAAAGACCTGTACCTTTCTTTGTTTGTCCACGAGGCATCTTTTACTCCCCTTTGCCCAGTTTCAGATGCTTCCAGATTTGCTACATATTCACGTAGCTCAACCAATTCCACGATAAGTTGTTCCCTGGTTTTTTCGTTATCATCCATCTCGATTTATCCTGGGTTTCTCATGCTAAATCCGCTGTCAATATCAATGAAAAGCTATCGACAACTTATCTGGTAAATGTTTTATCGGACTCTAACATCTACTCGTCACACTGGTATTCATCTGCTCGATTTTTTATGCAATTCCGCCCGGCTTGTTTTGCCAGGTACATGGCTTTGTCGGCTTTCTCAATAAGGCCGGTCAGATCTTCATCCTTTTCATCAACACACGCTACGCCTAAACTAATGGTGACTGGGATCATTCCTCTATCTGTTGAAATGGTTTGCTTTTCTACACAACGCAGTAGGCGTTCTGCTGTTTGGCAGGCATCAGTGATTGAAGTTTCGGGGAGGAGAACTACAAATTCCTCACCACCATAACGACCAATTATGTCGATATCACGGATCTCGCCATTACATCTCTGGGCAACAGTCTTCAACACTTGGTCGCCAATTCCATGTCCGTAT
>JADHXE010000244.1 GCA_016783125.1 Anaerolineales bacterium | reverse complement strand
GAGATCACATCCCGATCATGGTTCAGCCGCTTGCCTCTCAATTCCCAATATGGATTTCCGTCGTCCAATCTACGGATAACTTGCCGTGCTTTCTTGAGTACCTGTTTAGGCACTCTATCCGCGCCATCGATGCCGCGCTGGTCGAAGAAGGTTGTCAAGTCACTCATCATCTTTTCCTCTCTTGAAATGCTGTATAAAGAAAAAACCTACCTTAAATGCAAAACGGCTTCCTGTTTCCAGAAAGCCGCCTTAAAACCAAACAGGCGCACTCCGCCTAAGGATTACGCCTGTTCCGTCTATATAAATATCACAGCCGTTTTACTCTGTCAAGGATCGAAGACGCAAGTCGGCGGTGGATGCCTTTCGAGTTTTCTAAAATTGGGCACGGCATACCGGCGAATTGAAAAAATGGATTTACTATAATAAGATAAGTATGATTATGATAATCTCGCTTGTCTTACAGGAGAATAGTCATGTTTGTGAACCGCACATCTGAATTGGCGTTATTGGAAAAGCACTACAATTCCAACCATGCTGAATTATTCGTTCTCTATGGCCGCCGCCGAGTTGGGAAAACAGAATTGCTGGCGCATTTTTGCGGGGGCAAACGTCATGTATTCTTTGTGGCCGATCAGGTCCCAGAACAGACCCTGCGTGCCAACCTTTCTGCCGCAATCAACGATGTGATTTTCGGTGCGGGGCAGGTCAGCGCTGTCTACAATACTTGGGATGATCTTTTTGGTGTGCTTGCAGGGCAAGCTCAATCCGAGCGACTTATCGTGGTGCTAGATGAATTTCCCTACCTGGTAGCCGCTTACCCTCCCTTAGGTTCCATTCTGCAGCGCATTTGGGATCATTCTCTCAAAAACAGCCAGATCATGCTCATCCTGAATGGATCGTATATCGGCATGATGGAAGAGACTATCCTGGGATACCAGGCTCCTTTATATGGCCGCCGTACAGCGCAATATTTATTGGAACCGCTTGATTTTCTGGATGCGCGGCAGTTTTTCCTACCCTATGATCCAGATGAAAGTCTGCGAACGTATGCTGTCTATGGCGGCACCCCGGCTTACCTGCAAACCATCGACCCAAACGTATCTCTCGAAACCAATATCCTTGAAGGAATATTGGAGCGGGGTTCTATCCTTTACGATGAAGTCCGTTTCGTTTTGCAGCAGGAGCTTCGTGAGCCGCGCAATTATTTTGCTGTCATGCAGGCGATTGCCTCTGGCAATACCCGGCAGAAAGAGATCAAGCTGGCCGCCGGATTAGACAATATTGCTCCCTACCTCGAAACCTTGCGAGAGCTTCACCTGGTCGAGAGAAGCGTTCCGGTCACTGAGACTCAACCTCACAAAAGCCGCCGGGGTATCTATCGTCTCAAGGATAATTATGTGCGCTTCTGGTTCAGGTTCGTTCTTCCAAATCGTTCTCAGTTGGAGCGTGGTGCCAATCAAATTGTTTACGAAACGGCTATTCGCCCAGGGCTTGACCACTTCACATCGCTTATCTTCGAGCAGGTGTGTACCCAATACTTCTGGCGAAAAGGGTTAGAAGGCGAACTGCCTTTTGTGCCCCGGAAAATTGGGGGATGGTGGAAGGCAAATCAGGAAGTAGACCTGGTTTTGTTGGGTGAAAAACAGATGATGATGGTGGAGTGCAAGTGGAGTAATCGTCCTATTGGTACAAATATTTTCCGAAATCTAGAATCCAAAGCCAGGGATGTACTGCGCGATGCGGGGCAACGCGCAGTTCAATATGCACTTTGTTCCCGATCGGGGTTTACAGACCATATGGTAGAGCTAGCCGGAGAACGGGGGGATATTCACCTCTATTCGTGGGAAGATATGATTTAGAAAAAGAGCACACTCATTTTCAGTCAAATGACTTATAAGGCATTTGACTGAAAAAAAGCATTCGCAATGTGGGATAAGAAGTGCTTCTCCAAGAATTATTCCCCATCGTGCCCAACGGCGACTGAAACTTAGCCCATGCGCGCGTGCGCTTCGAAGATGCCTTGGAGCATATTGGCATACTCTTCTTTCATAGGCAACTCCTGGTCGACCCGCACCCGCCTGCGTGTGGCCACTTCGGTTTGCTGTGTAATTGGGTTGTACCCCTCTTTTTCGTAACTTTCCCAATACAGCCCCACCCCTCGCCTCTGCCAGATAGGTAAATCGTTGAAATTGATCCCGTGTTGGAAGAGCAGTTCATTTTTGAAAGCGCTCGATTTTCCTTCCACCGTATGGGTGGCTTCTTGGACATCCATTCCTGTGTCCCGTAAAGTCCAATAGCACCAACTGTTCAGCGCGTTGCGGGACGCATCCGCCTGTCGCCACCGGAAGTAATCGATTACCAGAGGGATATCCACACCCAACCAGACCCGGCTGTCAAAATGCGCCGGATCACCTGCATGATGGGTGAAAGTCGCGCTGGCCATCCCCGCTGAGACCGAGACGATTTTCTCCACTGACCGGGTAAACAGGTCCCATTGCGGAGCGAAAAGCAGGGAAATCTCATCGCTTTGAGCGTAGGCATTGGCCATGTAAATTTTTCCAGCATGGATTGAGCTGTAGCCGTCATCAGATCCCGGAATCGCTCATCGTAGGGTTTTTCGAAGCGGGTTTCGGTAAAGCTGGAGAAGGTGCGCCCATCCACACGCACAACCGCCCAGTCGCCGGGCAGCAGGCGCAGGTCGTGAAAGTATTCCAGGGCGCGCATTTGCTTTTCGCGTGAATTGGTTTTCATTTTGTAGTAAGGTCTTCCAGCTAAGATTCGACGGGATTATAAATGTGTTAGCGACCCCAATCAACCTCCTAACAGGTCGAAACAACTTCATGTAAATTCGATCCCACAACAAATATGACGCTCATCAATTCTAGTGGCCAGAATGCAAACCGCTAAAATATCATCGTTTCCCGGATGTCGAAGGAAGCGTCCTGATTTGCTCCATCTGGAAATCTGGAAATGATTGACGCCCCTTTTTGGCTGAGATACAATGAAACTGCAACCAAGACACTCATACACTAAGGAAGTACTCCCAGTGAAATCCCTTCGTGAGATCAAACGCCTTCTACAAGATCAGAAACCCTATCTCTATGAGCGATATGGCGTCATTGAAACCAGTGTCTTTGGATCCTATATCAGAAATGAACAGGGGCGAAGTAGTGACCTTGACATCCTGGTTGATTTAGGAGATGCACCCGGCATCGACCTTTTAACCTGGTGAACTTAGAACGCTACCTTAGCGATTTATTAAGTATAAAAGTAGACGTAGCGATTAAGAGCAGTCTGAAAAAACGTATCGGTCAGCGTATTCTGAAAGAGGCTGTTTCAATATGAGTCTCGAATTGTCTTTCATGGGTATTCATCATGGGGAAGCAGCTTTACAATTTGACGCTCGATACTACTTGATCTCTCCAACGCTCTTCAGAGCCCGCCGGTAAAGTTTATCATTGATCCAAAAACTTCCCTCTTGTAAATGATCCAATTCCTGACGCAATGAGGTGATGTTTCCCTGCAATTTAGCTCGGATCAACAAACCGACCACGCCCGTCTTTTGCAATTGATAAAGTTCTGCTACTTTACGGGCTTCTGTTTCATCCAATAGAACTAAATCTGCACCCAGCTCTAAGGCTAGGGCAATTGCTTCGGCTTCTCCCTTGTGCAATTCTTGTTTCAAGAGACGGAGTAGTGTTTGATCACTTGGTTCAAGGATTTCAATCCAACCACTATCATGCGCTTGTTGGACTTCGACTGCACCAGAGCGCTTCTCCCCCTCAATAACAACTTCTTGCCAAACCGCTGTTGGTAAAATGATGTTGTCGTAGAATTCTCGAAGTAAATCTAATTTTCCGATCGCGGTCAAATGGATCAGCGTCGAAGAATCACTGATGACTTTGGGCATATTGGATGTCTTCTTCCAGATCTTCTACGGAATAGTGACGGGGAATCCGCCTCTGACCTAGAAGCATCTCGAATTGCCAACGGGTCATTTGGGCGAGGACACGGGCTTTACCTGAAGAAAGTACACCGCGCTTGTACAAAGCCAGGGCTAATTCTTGCCTTAACTCTTTCTCAATCTCGTCGGGGGGTAACTTCACAGATTCCAGGACATCTTCTGGAATCTCTAACAATAAGGTCTTAGTCATCTGAACTTCTCCTTCTAAAGAAGCAGTTGATCTTCAGCTCACTTCTTCATCACCTATATTATACCAATGCTGATAGCGATTGGGATGCTTTTCAAAACCCAAGATGATGGGACTATTATGCCATCATGCGATTCAGGGAAAACATCCAATAAAGGGACTGCCCGCCGGTGAAGGCGGGCGTCGGCCCGAAGATGCTATCTTCGGGGGAGTGCATTTATTTTACAATATACAGCATGGTTGTCAAGCAAGATTTTACAATTTACGCACTCATCAATGACAATTTGAAACGACTGCCAAGTAAGGCGAGAAGGCAAGATACCTGTCCTTTTGATCATACACTCTCATATCCCCGCTTGATCTTCAAAGCCACAATCTGCCTGGCAATTTCCTCAGCCTGATCCACGCTCTCAGCCGGAATGATCTTCCAGCGAGCATAATCCGTCCCGCGCCGCCCCCACCCACACACAACTGCGTACTTGCAGAACAGGGTGGCTTGCACGTTGACCACATACCACCTGTTCATATTTATGGCCAGATCAACCTGAATAAGTCTCATGTCTCGTTCCAGTTGCCATCCTATTCTACGCGGATGTCTTTCCCTTGTAGCGCCTGGTTGAAGAGCGTATTCGCACGTGTTCTAACTTCCTTACTAACCACAAAGGTGATGTTGTCGGCCACAACAATACTGCTGACAACCCGCTCTTCTGCGATTTCACAATCAAGCGCCATAGAACGCAACCAACCGGTAACCAACGCCTGGGGAGGCCCTTCCTCATCCACAGCCTGGACAAAGGCAACTGTCTCAACCGCCAAACGACCGTAGGCCATGAAGCGATGGTGTTCTCCCAACTCTTGTAACCCGCTGGCGATGATACCCTGCACTACGGGGACAGCACTCCCATCAAGTTCTGTTATGCTGATGTTCTTGATCGACAATAATCCATCGATCCATACTTTGTTGTTGCGTTTGCCCATTTTTATCTTCTCCTGTTCTACCTTCGTAAAGTTTTTTTCTTTAAACCACACACTCTCTTCCAAAAGTCGTGAGGTCGTGAGGTGGCGATTTTTGACCCCCATATACGGGAATGATGTCATCAACTGGCCTATAGTATCCCGCATATAGGGGGTGTATTTCCCTCACGAGTACCTCACGACTCACCTTAAAAGTCGTGAGGTTTTGACGCAGGTCGTGAGGTAGTCGTGAGGAAGTCGTGAGGAAAGTCGTGAGGTGAAAATACCCCCACATATAGGAGTTGTATAAGGGAAAAAGGATATTTCGTCTATATATGGGTAGGGTAATGCGACCATTTTTTCGACCTCACGACCTCACGACATGAACCTCGTGCGCATGGAAAAAAATCACCCGTGATTGCCACGATCTGACTTCTCACCTGGCTGTACGGGTGGGGGAGATGGATTTCTGATCGTCACACCGTAAAGCTCTTGCACCTTCTTTTGGCTGAAAGCGATCATGCGTTTGTTCTTTCCTGCGCTCGTCACCCACTTGGAAACCTGGATATTGTTCCCACCCCCGGTTTCGGAAAGCAGATCGCTAATCTGGTTGAACTGGCGATGCAGGGCGTCCCTGGTTGTATCGAAGTACTCGCCAAGCTGTGCCCAGAAGTCTCGTACATAGATCATGCAGCTGCTGGTATCCAGGTAAAAGAAGTTTTCGTCGCCAGGTTCATACCAGCCAATCGGGTCGGCGCCATTGGGTGGAGTGATCGTGGCACCAGAGCGCGGCTCTAAATACACCTTGCGCCGCTGGAGTAGGTTGTCCAAGGCCTCGAAGAACTTGCGCACCGGCGATTCGGCGGCGATCTTCTCGGCCTGGTTCTCGATGACACCGAGGATGGCCTGCCCATTGCGTTCGGCAATCTTCGCAGCCTCATGGGCGGAGAGCACCCCCAACTCATTGAAAGCGGTCAAAGCGACTTGCTGGGCAGCATCCAGGGTGGCGAAGTAGTCCGGGAGGCGGTTCTGCATCTTCCCATTCCTGACCAGCTTATGTGATTCTTCGATGATTTCCAGATACAGTTTCGAAGCGCGTTCCCAGTTAGTCGCCAACCATTGCACATAAGCCGCCATCGCCTGGGCATACAGCCCCTGCCTGGCTTGCGCTTGCGCGCGGTCCAATTCTTTCCGGGGCGGCTCACCTGTATTGGGCAAAACCTCTCCGCGCACAATGGGCACGTAGACCATACGCCCAACCGTGCTTTCCCCGGCCAGGGGCAGTTCCGCCGTAGAGATCACCATCCCCCGGGGTATGCGTGTCTTGCGTTCGCTCAGGTCACGATTTGCCCGGCCGCGCGCTGAGCGGTTCCCCACAGCCCGCACAACTTGATGAGCGCTTTTGTGGATTCTGCGACTGTCCGCCGCGCTCTGGAATTGGGGCGCGAAATCATCGATGATCACCGGCGCGTCCTTGACTTTGAACATGACCCCCTCGATGTGGGTGGCGGTGCTCATCCAATCCACCGGGGCGTGATACTGGCGCCCCTCGATGAATCCTGTCCCGAAGTGGGTCAGGGCCAGGTGACCCACTGTGGACTTGCCGCTCTGGGTGGGGCCATACAACCAGATCACCGTGTAGAGTGGGCGGATCTCAGTCAGCGGACTGGCATACAGGGCTGCCCATAGGGGCGCGGTGACGCGCAATGGGCCGATGTCCAAAAACCCCAGGCTGGCTTTGACCGCTTCAGCCAACGCATCGCCGGTGGGTGGTTTGGGTAAGTCGTAGTATCGCAGGTTGTTCCCCCCTAGATCCACGCGCACGCTGCTATCGAACCCCTTGGCGGTGATCATGCCTGACCGGGTCAGATAGCCCCGCACCCCGTTAATGACCGTCCAGCCAGTGTGGGTGAAGACTCGATCCCGGCCCATCTCGTCCAGCGATGTCTCTTGTATGGCCCG
>JADHXE010000243.1 GCA_016783125.1 Anaerolineales bacterium | reverse complement strand
CCATTTCTTCGAGAATCTGGATGCGGCGGGTGTTGTTCTCAATCAGGTCATCATAGGCCGAGAGCACGGCGGCGATTTTGCGCTGGGTTTTAAGTGGGGGGAGTGGTACTTTAAAATTTTCGATTGTTTCTTTTGTTAAGGCTTCTCGCGTTGCACCGCCTTGCGCAAGGGTCAATAAATGGTGTTTGTATCTTGGGCTATTGATTACATTCAAAACAAAATGCGGATTGGCAAGGTTTTGGTCAATGCGAACAATTGCTACATGCTGATTTACTCTGGCAGGCAATACTTTGTCAGGCACAATGCAACATCTTGCAACAGAAGCTCCAGTAATATTGAGCAATATGTCATTATGCCTAACTTCTACATTAGATAATCCATTAGCTTGCTCATCATCGATAAATGCTAAACCATCGTAATCAAATTTAAAGTCGTAAACATTCAGACTACGGATTAAAGAAACACCTTCGTCTTTATAGGATTTCTTGCCGCCCCGAGGCGTTGCACCACTGCCTACCTTCGATGTGATTTGTTTCAGCGGGATGAGTAGCCAGTCGTTTTGTCTAACCATTACTGCCATTCTCCAGTAACCAACCCACATTTTCAGTAATTCGCTCTTCCAGTTCACTCGCTTCACTGTTGAGCACTTCCAATTCTGTGTTCAATTCTGTCAGGCGTTCGGCGAAGTCGAAATCATCGGCGGCGCGTTCGGCCACGCCCACATAGCGTCCGGGGTTCAGGCTCCAGCCCTGGGCTTCGATTTCAGCGCACGTGGCAACCTTACACAGGCCGGCGACATCTTCATAGCGGCTGCCCTCGAAAATCTGAGTCAGCTGCTCCACCTGGGGAGCGGTTAAATCCATATCGTCAGGGGAAAACTGGTAACCGTTCAAATCTTCCCCACGGTACAGCCGCACAAGCGAAGCCAGGAAGTCAATTTGCTCTGGCGTGAAATCGCGGTGAGCGCGGTCAATCTGCTGGTAGATATTGCGGGCGTCCAAAAAGAGCACGGTATCTTCCCGTTCGGTACCGCCCTTGCCCTTATCCAAAAACCATAGGGTGCAGGGCAGGGTCACGGTGTAGAAGAAGTTGCTGCCCACCGCCACCATCACGTCCACCGCACCGTCCTGGATGAGACGCTGGCGGATATCCAGCTCCGATTGACGGGCATCGCTGGCGCTGTTGGCCATCACGAAGCCGGCCCGTCCGGAAGCGCTCAGCGAACTGTAGAAGAGTTGAATCCACAGGTAGTTGCCGTTATCGACTCGCGGCATCCCCAGGGGGAAGCGGGTGCTATCGTCCTTGATGCGTTCCTTATCGATATTGTTGACGTTGAAGGGGGGATTGGCCATCACAAAGTCGAACTTACCGGGGGCGGTGTGCAGGTCTTCGTAGTAGCTGTTGCCCTGGCGGATATCCCCGCCCAGGCCGTGGACGGCCAGGTTCATCTTGCACAGGCGCACGGTCTCGGCGACGCGCTCCTGCCCGTAAATGCTGATGACATCCTGTGGGCCAGCACGGTGCTCATCACGAAAACGGGCGCTCTGCACGAACATGCCGCCCGAACCGCAGGCCGGATCGTAAATCTTGCCCCGGAAGGGTTCGATGATTTCCACAATCAACTTGACGATGGCAGTCGGTGTGAAGAACTCTCCGCCGCGCTGGCCCTCGCTCATGGCGAAGTTGCCCAGGAAGTACTCGTAAATTTTGCCAAATGCGTCGCCCTCGATATCCATCGGCACGCTGTTGAAATTCTTCAACAGGTTGAAGAGTACCAAGTTATCGAGCCGGTTATAGGTTTTGGGGAGCACGCCGCTCAGGTCGTCGTTCTCTGCTTCGATGGCCCGCATGGCATCGTTGATGGCTTTGCCGATGTTCTCGGATTCGGGCAGTTCCATCAATCGGGACCAGTGCGCTTCCGGGGGCAGGTACATCACCCCGCGGGCCTGATAATCCAGTTTAGAGGTAGCGCGCCGTCTTCGAGAGGATTCCTGGCCTTGGGCGCTTAGTTTCTTCTCCGCCTGGGAGAACTTGGTGTCGGCGTACCGCAGGAAAATCAACCCCAGCACCGGCACCGAATACTCCGATGATTTCAGCTTGGAGTTGGCGCGCAGTTCATCGGCCGCGCTCCACAGTCGTTTTTCGATTTCGTTATTGTTGGCTACGGCCATAAAGACTCCCGTGAAATTTATGTGTGTTTTCTATCCCAAAGAGATTATACAACAAGGTTGGCTAGAAAATATTGTACGTGCTAATTTTTTTGTCAGCAATCAAATCTTGATGGTTTCCCTGTTGAGTGTTGGTCAACATAATGATGCGATATTTGAACCGCTAAGACACTCGCCAACGGCGCGCACGCCAGAGGCGGGCCTACGGCCAGCGAGAACGCAAAAAATAAGAAAAACTTGGCGTTCTTCGCACCTTCGCGGTGATTTTTTTGCTCTCCGACATTGCCAACACCCAAGAGGGAGACTACAGCGGTGAAGAATACTATGCAGTTTTCTTTAAGATTCCGCAAAAATCTGCTTTTTAGGCGAGTTATCAATAAGTTGCACTTATAAAACACGTCAAGAATACACTAAAATATCCTTAAAGTGGCGGGTATTCTTCACCGCTGGGGAGACTACCCAAATCTTGACACAGAACAAACGTACTGCTAAAATACTTGCACATATGTTCTACTAATCGGTTTCCTTTACATTAGGAGAAGTGACCTATGATCAGAAAGAAACCAACGGATGTACAAAAACGCTTGCTCAATTTCATTCAACATTATGATGCTAAGCATGGCTATCCTCCCACCTTCCGGGAAATGAAAGACCAGGTTGGGATTTCCTCAACCTCCATGGTTGACTATAATCTCAAACATCTCGAAAAGCTAGGCATCATTGAGCGGTACCCCAATACATCTCGCGGTTTGCGCGTTGTTCAGCATCTTATTGATCAGATTCAAGAAACAGCTATAACAATACAACGGACAGCACAAGATTTGCTAAGCATCCCTATTGTTGGTCGGATCGTTGCCAGTCAACCGGTTCCCGTCCCGCGTTCAGATTTCAATTACTTTGATGCCGAGACGACTGTCGATGTCGCTCCTAATATGTTACCGGTTCGCAATCTTAAATTGAGTCAAATTTATGCGTTGCAGGTCCAGGGTGATTCAATGATCGAAGACATGGTCAACGATGGCGATATTGTAATCATGCAACGAGACCAGGAAACCCGAAACGGGGATATGGTTGCGGTTTGGTTATCAGATGAAGATGAAACTACCCTAAAGAGATTCTATCGCGAGGGGAACCGCATTCGCCTGCAACCTGCTAACCCCACAATGGAACCCATCTATATATCAGATAAACGGTCCATCGAAATCCAAGGCAAGGTATTGCTTATTATCACACCCATGAAAAAAACATGAGCTTGACCATCATATTTCCATCAAAGCACCATTAACATAGCAATGGTGCTTTTTTCTTTGCCCTCGCTGAATAAACTGAGTTTTTCAGAAGATTGAAGAGTACCAAGTTATCCAGTCGGTTATAGGTTTTGGGGAGCACATCACGCAGGTCGTCGTTCTTGGCTGCGGTGGCCTGCATAGCGTCGTTGATGGCTTTGCCGATATTCTCAGATTCGGGCAGTTCCATCAAGCAGAGCCAGCGCGCTTCCGTGGGCCTGATAATTCAGCTTGGAGAGGGTGTGCCGTTTTCGAGCGGAAATCACCGCCGATCATTACTTCAATTTTCCTGCTAAAATTCTTCTACCGCATCAATCCGAGAATACAAATACGACCGGCCGCGCTTCCCCACCCGAATGATCTCACCCATCTCCTGAAGACAATAGGCCATCTTTTGCGCCAGCCAACGCGGGCTAGCAAGCATTTCAGCTAAATCTAAGGTAGTGAATTGCTGAGGCGTCTCTACAGGCAGCAAGGCGCTCATATCCGACGGAGTCTCGAATAAGCGCTGCGCGACCACGTCCAACAGCCGCCGCTCTACCGTCACCCAGCCTTTTTTGCGCCAATGCTTTGCCCCTGCATATCGCCGCACTTCTTCCTCCTGGATCAGCACAACTTCCAGAGAGAAGTTATCTTCCAGGAGCAATTGGGGAAAGCTCACTAATTCAGCAAACACCACCTCGACCCGTCCCCGCTTGGGGGATTTGCGTCGCCGAGGCCCATCCCAACCTTTCTTGGGAAGTTTGAGTAACCACTTTTCAACCGCAATAGGATAGATCAGCCGCACAGGATGGCGTTTGACCAAGTCGTGCAACTTCCGTTTGATGCTGGAAAAGTTGCCTGTCTGGATTTCTATCAGGAGATCATCGTCCCGAACAATGTCAATCACATAGCCGCGCTGGCCGCCATCAACCGATGCTTCTATCTGGTCGCCGGGTCTGGTGTACCAGGCCTTCAACGCCGCGTGCAAGGGTTGTTCGTTCAACTCGCCGATGTGGTTCATGGCGACGCTGTCCTACCGCCAATCATTCAGCCAGCGTACTTGCCCAACCCAATCTTCGGCATCCGTCTCGTTGAGAGCGCGGTCCAGTGCCTCGATCAACGCGGAAAGAGTCCAACTGGATTGAGCCGCCAGGATAATGCCCCCATGCCGGGGATGTTGCTTTGCTAACACGACAAAATCCCGGATATTGAATGTGAAGATACAGCGCCCGTGCGCGGTGGCGCCCAAGAGTTGGCGCTCGTCGCTGGCATCGCGGCGTATCCAGTCGTTGGGCGTGCGAGTCAGATCATGCCCGCGGTCTAACAAAGCCCTGTAGAGCGTTTTGCTGGAAGTATCAGCGTCCAGATGCAGCCTTGGCTCAGGCATGAGCAGACTCTAAGCTTTCTTCCGTGGCTATGGCCGCATTGATCTCCCCCCGGTGCGCTTCATAGAACGCCAGTGCTTCCTGTACCTGAGACTTCGAAAGATCATAATCTAAAGCGATTTCTTCAGGAGATAACTCCCAATATCGTACTGCTCCCACGATGGTCTGAACTCGAATGCCCGTGCCGCGCAAAACGGGTGTGGGGGTTCCTGCTGCCCCACGCTGGTAAGTGATTTGGGGAAATTCCGGGTCGTCCAACAATTGGCTCAACGCGCCAACCTTCTCCGCCACAGACCACATAATGAACTGGTTGAGCGATACGCCCTGTTGGTTAGCCCAATGCTCGGCTTCTTTTTTTAGTTGACCTGGTAAATTCAGCGGATACCGTGACATGGCAGCCTCCTTCTGATGTCTTCATTGTATCACATAAGACATCGTTGGCGGGGTCTCAGTTTAGTGCGGTGTCGAGAGGGTATACCGCAAAACTGTCGGGCTAAGAGCTTTTTGGGCCTAAAACGGCGGTGTTGCCCCCTGTGGGAGCAAGTCACCGACACTTTTGCGTTATACTCTTTAGTGCGGGGCTGTGATCAAGATTTTCCAACCATCTTGACGGCACTGTACTCCATGGCGATTAACGGAAGCTGGCAGGAATAATTCGCCACCCTCGCTCCTCGGCAACGCGGCGCAGCTTAGGATCAGGATACACCGCGACCGGCTGCTCGCTCATCTCCATCATCGGCAGATCGGAAAGCATGTCCCCATATGCAGCCATGATGCTAGAATCGGAGTAGAAAGCGCGGATATTATCAACTTTGTGCTGATAGGAATTGACAGGCAGATTGATCCCCTCGAGTTTGCCATCTTCATATCGAAGCCCTGTGCCAATGGCTCTAGCATCCATTTTCCGGGCAAAGGCCTCCACGATGGGCTGGTAAGCGCCGGAAACCACCACGATCTGCGCTCCTGAAAGTCGCTTTTTCTCAAGTTCAAACAGCAAATCTTGGCGGCATTTGGGCCACATCTCGTTGAAGACCACCCACTCGGCCATAGCATTGACTTCACTGGCCGGCATACCTTGCATAAGACTGATCTCTGCTTGCAGCCAGGCGGTCATCGTCTTCTGGCGATTGAGCAAGCCCAATTTCATCAAGGGGAAGCGTACCAGGAAGCGGGTGAAAAACAGGTTGTAAGCCAGCGTGCTGTAGTTCTGCTTGAAGTATCTGCGAAAGCCGCGCCAGCTCGAACCGGTGGTGAGTGTGCCTTCGAGGTCGGTGATGATTATAGCCATGATTTTTCTTTGGATTTTGTCACTTAACCCATAAAATGGCCGGGGTTGGAACCATATAATGGCCGCTTTTTGGCTTGTTTATATCCATCAGTTCTCCTGATAATGAGCATCTTGGAACCATAAATTGGCCGAAAAAAAATAGGCCCACTTTACCGCAGAAGTGCATCCCAATTCATCTGTTAATGTAATTTGGTCGGTAATTGCCCTTGTTTTTCAGGTTTTGATGTCAGAATCAGTGAAAATCTGCTTTGGAAGTCCGGAGATGAGTAAGAAGTCTCTTGATGCTTTTTTCTGTTTTTGTCCTTTGGAAACATAAAGTGGCCAAAGCGGCCACTTTATGAGTTAAGTTACAGATTTCGTCATTTGGCCCCAAAAAACCCCACCCAGAGTGAGGGGGGCACCCTGGGCAGGGCATCTATATTATGACAGAAATTGGGCGAATTTCAAGGAGGAGAATTATGCCGCCCTAAAGTTGCTCGATCATCATCATATCTTGTATCTTTGGTTGACCATACTCCGCGCCGCCTGTTTTGACACGCAGATTGGGAAGGATATCGACTTCACCATGTCCATGCGTATGCCCGCACAGAACAGTCAAATACCTGTGTGGATTTTGAAGCATGATCTCTCGCAATGTATCTCCAACGGCTTTGCATGTGAAATGCGGCAGATATTCATCATCGGAGATATCCCCCTCATGCCAGCAGGCTTCTCGGAAGGGTGGCGCGTGGGTGAGAAGAAGGATATTCTGGTACGATGCGCAGGCCAGAGGTAGCCATCGTTGGAAATGCTCTGCGGCCAGATCACCCAATTCGCCCATCTTCCGGTAGCGCTCTTGGCGGGACAAACCGGCAAATTCCTTGATAAGGTAGTAGTCGTTGAGTTCAACCTGAGAGCTGCTTCCATTTCCTAACCGCCCATCAGCCCATGAGTCGTGTCCGAGTAAGCAGGTCGAGCTTGTGATCTCGACAATCCCTTGCGTGGTCAACCAGCGCAGCCATTGA
>JADHXE010000242.1 GCA_016783125.1 Anaerolineales bacterium | reverse complement strand
AACCCGGCACACCCCTTATTTTCGGGCTTTTTCCATCGCCAGTGCGTAAGTCATAACAATTCAGAAGAGCGCGTGGCGATTTTGTCCTCAACCAGGCTGACAAACTCATCGACGGGGGTGCCGTCCTTGCGTGAGCCATCTCGCAGGCGCAGCGCGACGCTTTGGTTTTCGACTTCCTGGTTACCTACAACCAGCATATAAGGCACCTGCATCTTTTGGGCAGCGCGGATCTTGGCATTCATGCGGTCAGAGCCTAAGTCGGCCTTGGCGCGCACGCCAACGGCTTTGAGTTTACTCTCGATATCGAGGGCGTACTCATTCTGTCCATCGGTGATGGGGATGATGCGGGCCTGCTCTGGAGCCAGCCATACCGGGAACTTGCCAGCGTAGTGCTCGATCAGGAAGCCGATCATGCGCTCGTGCGTGCTCAGCGGGGCGCGGTGGATGACCAGGGGCGTCTCATTCTCTCCGGCGCTGTTCTTGAAGGACAGGTCAAAGCTCACGGGCTGAGAAAAATCTACCTGATTGGTAGCCAGCGTGAATTCCCGTCCGATGGCGCTCCACACTTGCACGTCAACCTTAGGGCCGTAGAAAGCGGCCTCATCGGGGACTTCCACATAGGGTACATTCCCATTCTGCATGGCCTGACGAACCATTTCTTCGGTCTTCAACCATAGGCGCTCGTTGTCGACATATTTTTTGCCCAAGCCATCTTTGGCGTGTGTGCTGAAGCGCATGATATATTTTTCGATGTCGAAGATTTCGAAGTACTCCATGTACATGGCGATGACATCCATGAACTCTGTTTCAAAATCGTCTTCGGAGCAGTAGATGTGGGCATCGTTCATCTGCATGGAGCGCACGCGCATCAGGCCGAAGAGTTCGCCGCTCTTTTCGAAACGATAACACGTACCGTATTCAGCCAGCCGTATCGGAAGATCGCGGTAGCTGCGCGGTCGGGCGTCGAAGATTTTGTGATGCATGGGACAGTTCATCGGTTTGACGTAGTACTTCACGCCATCCATATCCATGGGCGGGTACATGCTCTCGGCATAGTAGGGCAGGTGGCCGCTGCGATGGAAGAGATCTTCTTTGGTGAGATGGGGCGTGCGCACGCGCTCGTAGCCGTGAGCTAACTCGACTTCTTTGGCCAAGTCTTCCAGTTCTTCGATGATGGTTCCGCCATTGGGCAGCCAGAGAGGCAGGCCCGGGCCGACTTCATCAGAGAAGGTGTAAATATCAAGCTCCTTGCCCAGCTTGCGGTGATCGCGCTTTTTGGCCTCCTCCAGCATGTGCAGATATTCCTCCAACTCCTGAGAAGTCTTCCAGGCCGTGCCGTAGATGCGTTGGAGTTGAGGTTTGTTTTCGTCCCCGCGCCAGTAGGCCCCGGCAATGCTCATCAACTTGATTGCCGAAGGGTTGATCTTTCCGGTGTGCTCCACATGAGGCCCGCGGCACAGGTCCGTGAAGGTGTCGTGGGAGTAGAAGGAAATTTCAGGCTTCTCTTCCAAAGGTTCACCGTACTCGTCGAAGCCGCCTTCTTCCAAGCCCTCGATCAATTCGATTTTGTAGGGCTGGTCGGCGAACATTTCTTTGGCTCTCTCGGCGTTGACGACTTTCTTCTCGAAGGGATGATGTTTAGCGATGATCTGCCTCATGCGTTTTTCGATGGCCTTGAGATCTTCAGGTGTCAGGTTGCGCGGCAGGTCGAAATCGTAGTAGTAGCCGTTTTCAATGGGTGGGCCGATGGTGATTTTGGCCTCGCCTGGCTCGAACATCTCCATCACCGCCTGGGCCATGACGTGCGCAGCCGAGTGCCGGATGCGATAGAGTTCTGTATCCTCGTATTTTTCTTGCTGTTGGTAAGACATCTACTTTCTCCTTCATTACTTACTTTCGTTGCTGTTCAAGCACAGGGCGGATTCTCCGAAAAAAGGGTATGCGCTGGGGTGCGCAGCACCCCAGCGCATACCCTTTTTTCGATATCTTCGTCATTATGTTTGAGCAGTCATATAATCTACACTTAAAACAAAACACTCGCCTGTTTCCAGGGCGAGAGCGCAAAGCGTCACACGGTTCCACCTGGATTTGCTTGAGAGCGCAATGAATTGCGTCACTACAAGCATCTCCTTGAGGCCGTAACGGGGCCAACCGTTTTACTTACTTAGTAATCAGTAAACTGTATACTGTTCACTGTTCAATTCAACACTCACGGGGGGTTTTCGCTGGTCGGTTCCTGGGGGAGACTCTCAGCCGATGGTCTCCACTTTCTGTCAGTTCCGTGCTGGTTACTCGTCCCGGTCATCGCGTTTGTTGTCGTTATTATAAATCGCTTTGGGGGCTTGTCAAGTTATGTGAAGCCGCCTGTCTTGCGAGTGCGATAGCCCCTAAAACACCGGCTTGCCCTCCCAGTGCAGGGGGGACGATATACTCATCGACCTTCGCTAAGATTTCTGGAACCTGAAGATAGCTGTTGAGATATTCTTTAGCTTTAGCGCGCACCAAGGGGAAAAGCTGCTTTTGCTCCATCACGCCACCCCCCAGGATGATACGCTGCGGGGCCAATGTCGTGATGTAGTTGACCAGGGCATAGGCTAGATAGGTGGCTTCTAAATCCCAGGCAGGATGATCCATGGGCAGGGTTTCAGCGCGTGCACCCCAGCGTGCTTCTAGTGCCGGGCCGGAGGCCAACCCTTCCAGGCAATCCTTGTGATAGGGGCAAATGCCCTCGAAGGGGTCTTGTTCCCAATCATGAGGAAGGCGGATGTGGCCCATCTCCGGGTGCATAACCCCATGGAGTAGATTGCCTGCAACCATTGCGCCTCCGCCGATCCCTGTTCCGATGGTCAGGTAGATAAATGTATCCAGCCCCTGCGCCGCGCCCCATCGATGCTCTCCTAGCGCAGCGGCGTTGACATCTGTATCGAAACCGATGGGCAGGTCAAAGGCTGTTCGCAGCGCGCCGATGAAATCCGTGTGCGCCCAGCCGGGCTTGGGAGTGGTGGTGATATACCCAAAGTCGGGGGAAGCCGGATTGGGGTCCAGCGGGCCGAAGGAGCCAATGCCTATGGCGGCCAACTCGCCTTGTTCCTTGAAGAAGTTAATGACCAGACCGATGCTTTCCGCAGGCGTAGTGGTGGGGAAGCGCGTTTCGGCTCGGATTTCGTCGGGCCCCGTGCCCACCGCGCAGATGAATTTTGTGCCACCAGCTTCGATGCCGCCGTAGAGACGTATTTGGGTGTGTTTCATTGCAGTTGGAGATGCTCCAATCACCTCCCGCAGGTTGTCAGATGGGGCAGTGTAAAGCGATTACCCTGCTGTAAATGGGTGCGGTTTGTACACCTCGGTAAAACCTGCGGGAGGGTTTTCAACTCATTTGAAATGCACTTGATGCATTTCCCCTTTATTCTGGAATTTGGTCGATGATCATAGTTTCAGTAAAGCACAGTTTGGGTTCGTACGCAGGCGTGCCTCTGGCAATCGCTGAAAACAGGCACTGAAGTGCCCACTACGAACAAGAATCGTGAAGTAATGAGTTTACCAGATAGGCTTCTTGTCTGGAGAAATTGAGACTTTAGTTGACAAACCAGAAGCTAAACTTCTGAGAGAAGTTTAGCTTCTAAACGTGCTCAACTTGTACAGAATTTTTCCATCAGGGTGTTAGCTTAGGGGGCTTGTCCTTCGATGGGGTATCCCGCCGCGCTCCAGGCTTTCAAGCCGCCTGCTGAACTGGTGACTTGCTTGAAGCCGGCATCGCGTAGAATGTCGCTCCCGACCTGGCTGCGGTTGCCTGAGCGGCAGATAACCACGATCTCTTGATCTTTGGGAACTTCATTGACTCGATTAGGTAATTGATCTAAAGGAATCAAGGTTGTGTTGGGGGCGTGGTATTCGTCCCATTCTTCTTGTGTGCGCACATCTAGCACAAAAGCGCCCCCCGTATATTTTTGATAGGCTTCTTCGACGGAAATCTCGCCTGACAGGGGCTGGGATGAAGTTTGAGATTTTAATGTGATGCCCACCAAGGCGATCAATAGGATGCCAATAACACCGATCCAGAGCCATGTCTGTCGTTTTTGAGCTTTGCGTTTTGGTTTTCTGTTTGCCATTTGGATGCCTCCTGAGTTTATCTTTTGGATGCGCTCGATTATGAAAGGTTACAACCTGAATTAAGAAGCTGAACTTCTTTGAGAAGTTCAGCTTCTACGTGTGCTCAGATCAAATTATTTTTCCGCCAGACGGAAAACTTCTCCCCCGTGATGGACGAGATAAACTTCACCGTTCTCATCTTCACCAAAGGATGACATATTGGTACCGGTTTCGAAGAGCAAGGCATTCATCCATTCTCCTTGGGCATCACGCAGCAAGCCCCACACTCGTCCAGTGCAGTAATCCCCGTAAAGGTAGACACCTTGCCAGGCGTTCATATCGCCGCGGTAGACCACGCCACCGGTCACTGAACAACCCAGGCTGTGATCATACTCGGCGACAGGTTCGATCAGGGATAAATCTTCGGGAACAGTACCCTCGAAGGGGTGGCTGCCCTCAAAAAAGTCCCAGCCCAGGTTCATCCCGCCCGGGGTGCCCGCGGCCAGGAAGTCGATCTCCTCCCACGCACCCTGCCCCACATCCCCAATATATAGATCACCGGTTAGCGTATCAAAGGAGTATCGCCAGGGATTGCGCAGGCCATAGGCCCAAATTTCGTCGCCGTAAGGATTGTCGGGCGGAATCGTGTAGGGGAGATCGTCAACGTTCAGGCGCAGCATTTTGCCCAGCAGCATGTCGAGATTTTGGGCGTTGCCGTCGGGGTCACCGCCTGAGCCGCCATCCCCGGTGCCGATATAAAGGTATCCGTCGGGGCCAAAGGCCAGATGGCCGCCGTTGTGATTGCCGTAGGGTTGAGCGATGGTCAGGAGTTGGCTTTCGGTGGCGGGATCAGCCAGATTGGGGTCAGCGGAAACCCGATAGCGGGCGATGGCCGTGTCGCCGCGGCTGTCGGTATAGTTGACGAAGAAGTAGCCATTGTTGCGATAATCTGGATGGAAAGCCAGCCCCAGCAGACCTTGCTCGCTGGATTTGTCGTTGACGCGCTCGCTGATGTTGATGAAGGGGGCGGGGAGCAGTTCGCCATTTTGGAGAATGCGGATTGTTCCTGGCTGCTCGATAATGAAGATCCTCCCGGAGCCATCCCCGGCGTGAACTAATCCCAAGGGTTTACCCAGGCCGTTCGCGACCTGTGACCATTGGTACTGAGCGGGGTCAGGTAATTGAGGTATTTGGGTAAGCGGGGAAGGGGTGTGGGTGGCGCAGGTGGTGCCGCATCCGCCTGGACAGTCATCGGGGCAGTGGTAGGCTTCATCTTCCTGACAAGGGGGCGGCGTGCATTGGATGACGAGTGTGTCAGAAAACGAGGTGGAAGTTTGATTAGAAGACAAAGCTTCCATGGGTGTGAACGTGGGGGGCGCGAAGGGGGGGAGTGGTGTGTGGGTGTCTTTTCCTGGGAGTACCGAGCAGGCTGAGATGAGGAATAAGACTGTGATCGTAATGATGAAGGAAAATTTTCGGGACATGGAGCACATCATGGAGATTTCGTCATTACAATATTGGCGCTGCGTTCGAGTTGTTGTCGATCTAGCGTAATAAGAGATGTTGCTTCCCGTTCTGCTAAGGCAACGTAAATGGCATCACAGCCGCGGATTTTGTTGTCGATGGCGATAGCAGCAGCGCGTTTTGCCAACGGGAGTGGGATGGGGGTTATCTGGATGATCTTAGAAATCTCAAGTTCTTGAACAATGCGGTGCGCTAATGATGGATCATCGACGCCGCGGCTGATAGCGGCGCCCACTTCTGCCAGGATGATCGCTGGAGCGATGATTTTTTCTCGGTTAGTGATTGCTTGCTGGAACCAATCCCAGCTTCCTTTGTGGGCCTCTTCATGCTCGCTGACCAAGGCAACATATACACTGGCGTCGATAACTGCCATTTCTAACGCCTTTGCTCTTCAACTAGCTCAACTGCGCTCTTGGGAGCCGTCCAAGATGCGGCAACCTGATTTGCAAGATATTTCATCTGGGCCAGTTCGGTTTCAACCTCGACTTGCCGGAGATTTTCGGCGTCTTCATTAGTAAAAGGACGGATCACCGCCACTGGTTCCCCTCTGAGGGTGACGATATATTCTGCCGTCTCCTCGCGTACTTCTCGGAGGATACGCGTGGCTTGATTTTTAAGTTCTCGAATACCGATTTTTGTTGACATTACACACCTCTAGAGCAAATATGGCTACATTGTAGCCACAAGCGATTGGTGTGTCAATGACTGAACAAACAATATCAGGAGAAATCACTCCAGATAATGATCTGCAACGATTATGAACTTGTCTCTTCTCTTGGGAAGGTGAAAATCGAAGCTTTACTCCTCCTCTTTGAATTCGCCCTCCACAATATCAGGCTCGCCTTCAGGCTCTGGATCGCGCCACTGTCCAGGAATGGTATTGCGCAACACTTCCCTATGTTCCTCAACAATTTCAAGCGGACAGAGTTCAACGAAGAGATAGACCCCAATGCCAATCACAATCACATCATCTATCGGCCCGGGGGCGATATCGGGGAAGATGAAGTACACTAGCGAGGCAAATGGCATCAGCTTCAACCACCAGCCCACCCGCGGGTCAGCCAGCAATCGGAAGACCAGCCTGATCTCATTGCTGATATTCTGGAAGAATCCACCATCTACTTTGATCGGTTTTTTCTCGTTTTCAGTCATGTGTTCCTCCGTTGAGGATTATACTGTGCAAGTGTGTAAGTGGGCAAGTTGGCAGGTGAGGAAGTATACATGTGGCAAGATAAGGAGCATTGTTGACTCTATGTACGCAGTCAGTCGGAATTAGTTGTAAAATACATCGCACGGCCTCCTACCGCAAATACACTTATCCCCACGGATGCGGTGAATAAACAGCGTCTAAAAATAGTACACGGATTTCACGGACACACACGGATGGAATTCATAAAAGAAAATCCGTGTCCAAAAAACATTACTCTATGCCCGTTGTGAGTATACAGGAGACATTATGATTCATGGCTTGATTTTTGATTTCGATGGTTTGATCTTAGATACCGAG
>JADHXE010000026.1 GCA_016783125.1 Anaerolineales bacterium | reverse complement strand
GCACTCGAATTATTGTTACTGAATGGTAGGGAAGTTCCCGAAAAAAGGGTGTGAGCGGGGGGCACCCCCCGCTCACACCCTTTTTTCGGGTCAATCCGTTCCGTGGTTTGAGCAGTTTAGAAAAGAAAAAATTGACAAGGATTATACATGGATGCATCAAATATCGGTTTAGGCTTGGCCTTCCTGGCTGGGCTGGCTTCATTCTTATCCCCTTGCGTATTCTCTCTGGTGCCGGCCTATATCGGTTATTTGGGCGGGCGCTCGGCTGCCACTGCGCAGAGCGGAGAAGAGAATCGCTGGCTGACATTTTCTCATGGCCTGGCCTTCGTGTTGGGCTTCAGCGTGGTTTTTATCCTCTTGGGCATCGCCACCTCGGCCCTCGGTGGTTTGCTTTATGACGTGCGCATCTGGCTGGCGAAGATCGGCGGGGTTGTGGTGGTCATCTTCGGTTTGCACATGACCCACATCATCCGCATCCCTTTCCTGGATTATGATTTGCGTCCTCAAAGCCAGCCGGATCGTCAGCGCGGCTACATCTCCTCGGCCTTGATGGGCGTATTCTTCTCGGCGGGTTGGTCACCCTGTGTGGGCCCGGTCTTGGGTGCTATTCTGACGCTCTCTTTGAGCGGCGGCTCGGTGACTCAAGGGGCTGGCTTGCTGACAGCTTACTCTGCCGGTCTGGCGATCCCCTTCTTGATCGCGGCCTTGGGCGTCGGCTGGGTGACCACAATTTTGCGCCGCTATGGCAAGTTGATGCATTACGTCGAGATCGTCATGGGCGTGCTGCTGATCATCGTCGGCGTGATGCTCTTCCTGGGAACTTTCGAACGCCTGGCCCGCTTTGGTTTCTTCTTAGATTTGGGTCTCTAGAGTTCTATAATGCGCCGTGAAGTTTCTCTCATCGCAGGGATTATCGCCGGAGTTGGCATCGGCATCTTGGGGATCGGATTCATGCGCGGTGGGGATTCGCCTCGGATCAGTGAGGGACTCGACCAGACAGGATCAACCACAACCCTGGGTGTGGACGCTCCGGCCCCGGACTTTGAGTTGGTATCCCTCTCCGGAGAGCAGATTCAGCTTGAGGATTATCGCGGTCAAGTTGTGCTGTTGAATTTCTGGGCTACCTGGTGCGGGCCCTGCCGTCTGGAGATGCCCGCATTTCAGGATCGCTTCGAGCAGTACGGGGGCGGTCTTCAAGTTGTTGCGGTCAATTTCGATGAGTCTGCCGAGGATGTGCAGTCCTTCGTCGACGAGTTGGGTATGACCTTCGATGTGCTCCTAGACCTTGGGGCTGAGGTACAGAAGTTGTATCAGGTGCGCGGTTATCCCACTTCATATTTCATCGATGCTGATGGTATCGTGCGGGTCGTGCACATCGGCCTGATGACCGAAGGACAGCTCGACGACTATCTGGCCGATTTGGGGTTGGGGGGATAGTGATTGAATATTGTCATTCCGAACCCCGTAGGGGGTGAGGAATCCCTGGTGATTCGCTTGAATTATCACCTTCGTAGTGACTGGTACGCGTATTGTATTAGGGATAGGACTTACGCAGTGCGCCAGCGATTCAGACTTCGGAAGTCTCCAGGACGATTTCGGTGAGCAAAATTACCCTGTTTTGCCGAAAAATCCTTTGTAATGCCGTCTGGTAAGACTTCCGAAGTTTTGGATGCGCAAGTCCTAAGGGATTCTTCACTCCGCTTCGCTCCGTTCAGAATGACAGAAAAAAAGAGTGTCTGTATCTTAAATTGGAGGAGCTTGCTCTTGCTAAAAGTAACTTTATTCAGTAGAAAAGTTTGTCATTTATGCGACGAAGCCGAGACCGCCTTGCAGGCCTTGGGTGATCGCTTTCCGCATGAGCTGGTCATCATCGATATCGATGGGGATCAGGCGCTGGAAGCAGCTTACGGCATTGATATCCCGGTTGTAGAAGTTGGGCCTTATATTCTGAAAGCGCCCTTCAATGAGCGCGACTTAGCGATGACTTTAGGGGCCGCTCAAGACCGGGAAAAACAACTCACATCCGTTGGCGATCAGGGCTATCAGAAACGTCTCGAACGGGGCCGAAATATCTCTGGGGCGGATCGCTTTGCCTGGTGGTTCTCGAAACGATATATGCTGGTCTTCAACTTGTTTGTTTTGATCTATGTTGGCCTGCCCGTGCTAGCGCCAGTATTTCAACGCGCAGGCATCACTGCGCCAGCTAATGCGATTTACTGGGCTTACAGCGGGTTATGTCATCAGCTATCCTATCGTTCATTTTTTATTTTTGGTGAGCAGCCTATCTACCCTCGCGCCGCGGCAGATATCGATGGATATCAAACCTTCAATGAAGCCACAGGTCTTGATGAGAATACCCTGATTCCCGCCAGGCAATTCGTCGGCAATGACCAGGTGGGCTATAAGCTCGCACTCTGTCAACGGGATATGGCTATCTATGGGGCGATGCTGTTTTTTGGGGTTCTCTTCGTCCTGACAGGCAGGCAGATCAAAGCGCTGCCCTGGTGGATATGGGTTTTGCTTGGGCTGTTCCCCATTGGACTCGATGGCGGCTCGCAGCTCGTCGGGATGTTTGTTTCAGCCTTCGAGGGATCCTTTTGGGAAACACTGGCTCAGTTCTTCCCGCCCCGGGAGAGCACACCATTCTTGCGCGTCCTGACGGGTTTCTTATTCGGCTTCACCACCGCCTGGTTTGGCTATCCGCTGGTCGAAGAGACCATGGTCGAAACGCGCTTGATGTTGACGAAGAAGTTTGCACACGTTAATCGTGGAGCGGAGAGCGTGGAGCGGTGAGCGATTTTGCTGCTTTTCGCTCCACGCTTCCCGCTTCCCGCTCCACGAGTATCTATGCCTTTTCACAAAGTCAATTCTATCCGTTACTACTGTTTTGATATTTTCGAAACAAGCGCTTTGACACACGCTGTCTTTACGCGTCAAGGAGGTCTTAGCCCCAGGCCCTGGGATTCGCTCAACATGGGCGCCAGCGCCATGGTGCTGGATGATCACGACCGCGTGAGAAACAACCGCATCCTGGCCTTCAACGCCCTCGGCCGTGAGCCAGAGTCAATGTACGATGTCTGGCAAGTTCACAGTGTGGATGTGGTCTGCGCAGAAAAACCGCGTCCCAGGGATGTGCCGCACATCAAAGCCGACGCCATCCTGACCGATAACCCCGAAGTGACGCTCTTCATGCGTTTTGCCGATTGCGTGCCGATCCTGCTTTACGATCCAGTCCAGCGGGTAGTCGGTGTGGTTCATGCTGGGTGGCAGGGCACTGTTCGAAAGATACTCTCCGTGGTCGTTGAGGCGATGGTCGAGCGCTATCAATCTAAGCCCGAAGATATTCAAGCAGGCATTGGCCCGTCGATTGCAGCCCACCATTATGAAGTTGGGGTAGAAGTTGTCGAGCAAGTTCGCCAGGTTTTTGGAGAAGATGCCGAGCGTTTATTGCCAGCCCCGGATGGCGCGGTACAATTTGATTTGTGGCGTGCCAATCAACTGCTCTTAGAGCAGGCCGGTGTGCGTGATATTCAAATCTCAGGTATCTGTACAGCCTGCCATCTCGATGATTGGTACTCCCACCGTGCGGAAAAAGGTAAAACCGGCCGCTTTGGCGCTTTGATTGGATTGAATGCGTGAAACGCAAATCGTGAAGCGTGAAGCGTGTTATGAACTCACCTTACGCAGAACGTCCCGCATCCCGCAGGGAGCCGTGATTGCGGCCTGGTTTCAGAGAAAACCTGTGGGACGGTGCATAACATCAGTTAGCCAGCCAAAAGTTTTCCATAAATATGAGCTACTCGAAACCATCTCCTTTTTTCCCTTATGCAGTATTTGGGTGCTTTAGTTCTGGTAAAATTAATAATGTAAATATTTTACCCGTATACCTGTCCATATGGAGTAATATTTTTGTATCCTCGAATATTGGCCCGAATGCGTGAGAAAGTTCGAAACCGTCAGTATGTGATGGCATTACACGCAGAAGAAGAAATGGATGGTGATAATTTATCCATTTTTGATATTGAAAGCGGTATTCTTACAGGAAATATCCGAGAACGGCAGAAAGATAAAGAAACCGCCGAGTGGAAATATGTAATCGAAGGGCAAACACTCACAGGCGTGAATATAGCCGTAGTAACCAAACTCAGTGTTACCGAGAAATTAGTGATAATAACCGTATGGCGAGAACAAAGATATGACTGAGATGATTTGTGATATTTGTGGAAAAAGCGGAACAAGAATTCGTAAAATAACCAGAAGCTATGGAAAAGGTGAAAATCTTTTGGTTATTGAGAATATTCCGGTTGTAAGTTGTCCAAATTGCGGAGAAAGTTATCTCACATCAGATACATTGCATGAGATAGAGCGAATAAAACTTCACCGTAAGAGTTGGGCGCAAGAGCGTAATATTCCCGTAGCCGCATTTACCTAGAAAAGTAGTTGGTTAGAAATGCGAATTCACTTGATGATTGGTACTCCCACCGTGCGGAAAAAGGTAAAACCGGTCGCTTTGGCGCTTTGATTGGTTTGAATGCGTGAAACGCAAATCGTGAGGCGTGAAGCGTGTTATGAACTCACCTTACGCAGAACGTCCCGCATCCCGCAGGGGGCCGTGATTAAAGCCTGGTTTCAGAGAAAACCTGTGGGACGGTGCGTAACATCAGTTAGTTGCCACCTAAGTAAGGAGAATGTTGATGCAAATCTATGATGAACCGGTATGGAAATTGATGCATGAAATGGTCGACTCCTTAGAAATTGCGGTGGGAGACACTTTCAAAAAGGATGATGTAATCCAATGGTTCAGTGAAAAATATCCGAAGATCAAAATTGGTACCATTTCAGCTCATCTTATTAGGTTATCAACAAACGCTCCTACTAGGATTCATTACAAAGCTAAGCCAGACAGTGATGATCTTTTCTATAAGATTGATGGCAATACTTTTCGTCTTTTTGACCGAGAAAATGATCCAACTCCAATCTATGGCGATTCAAAGGACAAGAAAGATATTTCTCTTGAACAAACTGTATTGCGGAATATTCGCGAATTTGAACGGAGTTGGAGTCGTGAACTCGATACTGCACTTGAACGAATAAAGGAGCTTGAAGACGAAAACGAAAAATTGCGTGCTGAAGTAACTGCAAAAGATACGGTGATTTATGATGTAAATGACGATATATTGAAGGATCGAATTTCCAGATTGGGTTCTGCCCCTTCGGATACAATCATCCGTGAAGCAGGTGTAGTTCTTGAAGATAGATTACGCGTAGTCGGCGATGTTGAAAGTACTCTTCATGGCGCAAGTCTAGTTGACGCCGTTTTGAGTCCTGATAAGGGAGTTCTAATTTTTAGTTCTCATCCGGGTGAACAAGATGGCGTAAGAATGCTCTATAGAGGGGCAATGCAGTTTATCCGAAATCCTCCAATGCATAAATTAATAGAATATTCTGATCGTGCTTCGCGATTGTTTATTCGATTGATTGATTCGTTACTTCAGTTAATAACTGAGCTTGAGCCGCGCCACCGAGATCAAGTTTCAGTTGATGAAATTTGCCTAATGTTAACTCGTCGTCAAATTCCAAAGGGCCAGAAAAATCTCTATCAAGAGCTTAGTAAATCTGTTGATGAATGGGTGTCTGCGACCGATCTAGCAACCGGCATGGGTATAGATAAATCACAATTAGCTGGAGTTCTTGGTGCGCTAGGACGGAGAATTAACAATACAAAAGGCTTAGAAGGTGGAGAAGGTAGTCTAATCGTGCTTGATATAAATCGCGAGGATGATGAGTGGTTCTATCGAATGCGCCCAATACTTCGAGATGCGTTGGAGATTGAAAATATCATTTAACTCTAAAATGGCAACTACCGATTGCATGCAGACCGGGCTGGCGCCCGAGGGTAAGCGGCGCGATTTATTGCGATTGGTTACGAGCAAAGGTTGTTCTGGGCTGAAAACGCCTGGCTGGTGAAGCCAATGTTATGAAGATATCTCTTACTGAAATGATTGCTGAGAATTACGCTGACGTGTCGGAGCGGTTAGCGGCGGCGGCTTGCTCGGTTGGGCGGGATGCGGGTGTTATCAAGCTGATCGTTGTCACCAAGGGGCACACCGTCGAAGTGGCTCAGGCGGCTATCCAGGCTGGGGCTAAATATCTGGGTGAGAATTACGTTCAAGATGCTCTGCCCAAAATAGAGACCTTGGCAGATGCTGACGTCGAGTGGCATATGATCGGCCATGTGCAAAGCCGCAAAGCCCGCGATGTGGTTGAGAACTTCGCCTGGATGCACTCCCTCGACCGGCTGAAACTAGCCCGCAGGTGCGATCAGTTTGCTGCTCAGGCAAATAGGAAATTGCCCGTTTTGCTGGAATGCAATGTCAGTGGTGAGGTATCCAAGCACGGTTGGCCTGTCTGGGACGAGAGCCGTTGGTCGGTTTTTGCTGAGGAGTTAGCCCCTGTTTTCGACTTCGATCACCTGGAAGTCCGCGGCCTGATGACCATGCCCCCTTTCGAGCATAATCCTGAAGATGCGCGCCCCTATTTCCAAAAATTATGTCGTCTGCGCGATTTTTTATCGGATCATTTCCCCCAAACGGATTGGCGTGAGTTATCCATGGGGATGAGCAACGATTTCGAAGTTGCTATCCAGGAGGGTGCCACGATAATCCGGGTGGGAACTGCGATTGTCGGAGCGCGATCTTACGGTAGAATAAGGTGAAATAAATTTAGTCGTCGAGGAGAAACCACTTGATAATTTTTTTGATCCAGCTTATTGATGTTGCTGTACGCCTGTTTGTCCTGTTGATATTGGCACATATCGTGCTGTCCTATTTTATGGATCCGTTCCACCCGGTCCGGCGTCAGGTTGATCGTATCGTCGAACCGATGCTGACGCCGATTAGAAGAGTTGTCCCATTGGTTGGGATGATCGACTTTAGCCCCTTAGTACTGCTGATTTCGGTTCAATTTGTTGGTATGATAGTAACTAGCATATTGCGATCATTTTTGTAAGATCCTGGTGACCTGAGGAGTCGAGATGACCCCAAAAGAATATCGTTTACATGATGGTAGAAAAGGTTCTGCCTTGGGGATTAGGGTTATCCCTCGGGCGAAACGCAATGAGATCACAGAAATTCTGAATGATGGTACGATCTGCATCCGATTGAACGCAGCGCCAAAGGAAAAAGAGATCAACCAGACATTGTCTGAATTTTTGGCCGCAGTGTTGGGTGTTCCCACGGATAGCATTGAGGTCGTTGCCGGTCTGAGCGGACGAGACAAGTTGGTCTCCGTGCTGGATATGGACGCCCTTACGGCTCAACAAAAGATCATTCAAAATCTAGCCTAGATTCCCTCAAAGAAAAATCCTTCCTGTTTAGCGGAAGGATTTTTTGATTCCAACATCCAATATCCAATATCTAATACCCAATCAAATTACCCTAATCCATACTGAATCGGCGATGGAATTTCCTCACCGCAAGCTGCCAAATACCAGATCGTATTGAATGCTGTTTCACGCAGTTCAATGTCATCGTTGAGCAGTTGATTGAAGATCGCTGGGAAAACATCGCCAAATCCCCTTCTTTGAATTTGATATAAGGCAGCCAGCTGCTCCTCTACGGAGCCTTGCTCCAAGACTTGTTTCACCATCTGCCGGGCTGGATCGCCAGGGCTGACGCCCACACCGCGCTCCGCTGCATAGGAGATCAGCCAGGGCAGTTCGGCAAGGGCTGCCAGCGCCTGGGGGATGTGCATATCGGGATTATTGATATCCTCGACAGCCTGAGCAGCTGCGTTCTTGACCACCCACTGCGCGTCTTCGATTTGCATCTCTTCTAAGATTTGGATCGACCAGGGCTCGCGGATTCGCCTCAGGCCGCTGATGGCAGATCGTCTGACAAGAAGATCGTCAATGGTTGTGGCCTCGCGCAGGATGGGATAGCCCTCCTCGGGATGGTTGGCAAAAGCTCCGGCGGCCGCGTGACGCAGTTCTTCGCTCCCTTGGAGAAGCGCGTTGGCAATCGCCTCCAGGGCTGGCTGCGTCCCAATGTTGACCAGGGCCAGACAGGCTGCCCGATTGACCACGGGTTGATCATCCAACAACTGGACCAGCATATTGACTGCTTGTATGTCGCGCTGAAATCCGCTTCCCAAAGCGGCGAGTTGGCGGACGCTTACCGTGGTTGATTTGAGCAGGTGTCTGAAGAGGGTCGAAATATCCGGGTCTTTGGTGCTGGCAAGGCCAGTCAGGAGGCGCGTCCGAGCGCCGAGGGGAATCGATCCATCACTGAGCAAGTTGGAAAATTTTCCTAAAATCGACCTGCGCCAGGGCGCGTCTAAAGGAATCTCGCGCAGCCAATTTGCTACAAACACCTCTCCGCGATGGAGGGGATCGTCGTTTTGAGCAAATATCTGGTTGGCCTGAAGAGAAAGGTCCTGATGGGAGGCGTTGAAGCGGATAGCCAAATCTCTGACCGACCAGGCTGGTTGAGAGAAAATATCCTCGTTATCTACTTTCGATAATGCTCTGCCCGCTAGATAACCTGGGAGTATGGGATGATTGAAGCTCAGGCGATCTTCGGTGCGCTGTACGAATATTCCGCTATCGATCAAATCTGGCAAGATGCGCTGGACGGTGATCTCGCCGCGGTGATCGTCTTCCCCGCTAATAGAAGCATCACTGATGGCCCCCTCGGGATAGATTTCTGCAGACCACAAATTGGCTTCGCTCTCAGTGAAGCTGGCTTTTCGCGACAGGACGGCTTGATAAGCAAAGCGCTCTAGAGCCGCCTGGGCCTTGGGTATGCCGACTGACATCCGGCGCAGATAAGCCTCCAGGGCGTCTGAGAGGGTTGGGCCGCGTACGTCGCCGGCGTAGGCCGCCCAAATCTGCAGGGTAAATTCCAAGGGAGAGATGGCTGAGGCCTGGTTGAGCAGCCAACTATTGAGCAGCAGCGGTTCGACGGAGATATAATCATCACGTACTTCGACGTCGATGTAGCGGGACCACAGCTCACCCCATTGCTGGGCAAAATGAGCTTGTTGACGAGGTCCCCATACAGCCATCGGAAGGGGCACAAAGCCATATTTGGTCAATCCGCCATTATGTTTAGAATTCGCCGCCGCAACAACGCGCGTTTGCGGGTACATGCGCAGCAGGTCGATCAGATAAGCTACGGCTTCAGCCAAGGCATCAGGCGCGAGTTCGTCAAGGCCGTCGAGCAGGAGCATGGCGTGACCAGTCTCAAAGGTTGTGCGGATGAAATTGGGCAGGCGCGGCGCGCTCAACGTCGAAGCCTGCTTTACGAGGGCGTTGATAATTGCGTCGAGGGGGGCTTCCATTTCCACGGGCAGATTTAGATCGGCAGCATGGACGAAGAGCGGTTCAAGATCGGATAAATGCTCATCCTCAATTTGATCGCGCGCCAGCGCCGACGCAAACTGAGCCAGCGCAAATGTTTTCCCGCTGCCAGGCGGCCCGACTATCAGGATGTTTACATCGCCTTGCAAAGCTTCCTCCAGAGATAGCGTGTGCGCGCCATAGGCAGAAGCTAATTCAGGCCAATCTGGCATGAAGGGGATGGTTTGGCTGACGATATCCTCCGTTGGAGGTTCTTGGTTTGGCTCGATGGGAATTGGGGGCGCTAACAGTCGGGGCTGGATGGTGATTTCGTCTAGCGAGAATAACGGCGCTGCCAGGTGCAGGCTTTGGGCGTATTTGAGCGTGTCTGCGCGGTGTCGATCTGCGATATTTGCCTTTACCCCCTGTTTGGCGGACTGATAACTCTCTTTCAGATGTTTGGCCCATTCTTTCAGGATCGGCCAAAATTTGACAGCCAGCCACCAGAACATCGTGGCGGCTGCAAAGCCTATCCAAAATGAAATCCGCTCAACATTGATAAATCGTAAGAAATTGATCAAAGTAGCTACCTTGAGAAAATAACATTTGTGAGGGTTTCATTTCGGTTGAAGATGTCGCGATGTATTTCTATTGCGAATTCCGTATCTGGGAAGGCTATGGGTGCGTTCCATCGCAGTTGAGGATAGCCCGAAAATTGGGGTGTGCGGGGGGGGACGCAAAGCGCCCCCCGCACACCCCAATTTTCGGAACTTCTCAACTCGTTTGAAACACACCCATTTGATATTGTCGAATTACTCAGCGTAAAGAATACGTTCGCAGGTATCGCAATGCGTGATCTTGCTGGGCGAACGCGATTGTTGGTAAACTGCCGAAGCTAAACCTGTGCCGCAAGCTGTACAATTTCGATCTTGAACTTTGGCAACAGCTACACCGGCGCGTTTCCTGCGCAAGCTTTCGTATAACTTTAGATCATCAGCATCGATCCCTGAAACCTGATCTTGGCGTTGGATTTCAAACTCGGCCACAGAAGCGTCAATTTCAGACTTCTCTTTCAACAGATCAGCGTTCCTGCTTTCAGCCTCGGCCAGGGCTTTATCGAGTTGATCCTGCACTTCAGCGGCGTTTTCCTGAGCTTCATCCACAGCCAACATACGTTCCAGTTGGTTTTCTTCCACTACGTCAAGGTAGCGTTTCAACGCCGCGATTTCGTTCTGGATATCTTCCAACTCTTTGGGATGGCTGACGGTTCCGCTGTATAGCCTGGTTTCGGACGCTTTGATTTTGGCTCGCTGATCTTGCACGTGTGCTTTTGCTGAACGCAAATTCTTCTGAGTTTCATGCAATCGCTCTTCAGCAGCGTCGGTTTTTGCCCTGGCTTCTTTGATCGTGCGATCATCATCCAGGATAGCCTTGATATCCCGTAAACGGCGATGGTGTCCGTCAAGTTGGCTGTCAATGCGTTGTAGGTGATAGATGTTTTCTGTGCGGCCCATAGAAGTGTCTTTGTGGAGTAAAGTAGATGAAATTTATGAAATTAAGGGTCTATGGGATTTTGTGTGAAGGTTCCCAGATTTGGGGGTATGCGGGTGTGAAACACCCCGCATACCCTCAAATCTGGACATTACCATGCGTAGTACCAAAGAGCCGAAATTAACTTCTTTGAGATTATAGATGCGGTTGCGTTGGAAAGCAAGGGAGTTAGGATAAAATACAGGTATGCGACTACCTAAGACAAGTTGGTTTCCTGTCATCATTGGCGCCATTGCGCTCATCGCCATCACAGCGCCATATCTCTATGTCGCCAGCGCTGGAGGGGATGAATATGTTTTTGGGGGATTCTTACTCAACCCTTTGGATGGTAATTCCTATTTGGCCAAGATTTTCCAGGGTTGGGAGGGACGTTGGCGCAACCAGTTGGCCTACAGCGCGCACCCCGGGGAGGGCGCCTATATTAATTTGTATTATCTGTTCCTTGGGCATCTGGCCCGGATAATCGGCATCCCGTTGATTTATGCTTTTCATGGGGCGAGAGTGCTGGGTGCGGCGCTATTGATGTGCATGCTGTGGCGATTTTATTGCGCCATATTCCCTGATCAACGACCCCGGCGTCTGGCTTTTGCCCTGGCAGCCCTTGGCTCTGGTCTTGGCTGGATACTCATTCCATTTGGCTCGATTACATCCGATTTGTGGGTCGCTGAGATGTACCCTTACTTATCATCGGCGACCAATCCCCATTTTCCGCTCGGCCTGGCGCTGATGTTATGGCTGATCTCTCCCGGGCAGGCTCATCGATCATGGCGGCACAACATACTGCGCGTCTTCTTGGCCTGGCTTTTGAGTGTGGTCAGCCCATTTGGATTGGTGGTTGTGCTGGGGGTTTTGGGCGCTCAGTTCGTTTACCAGTTATCCACGCGACGCGCTTGGCAGAATCTACTGGATATTCGCGATGAGTTTGCTGTACTCCTGCCGACGTTGATCGGCGGATTGCCGGCCATGCTCTATTACCTTTGGGTGGCGCGCGCCGACCCAGTCATCGCGGCCTGGAATGCTCAAAATGTAACCCCATCTCCTCCGCTATGGGATTTGCTTATTTCATTATCTCCGACATTGATATTCGCTTTGGTGGGAGTCTGGCTATCGTATCAAAGAATCAGGGAGACTTCCGAAGTCTCACAGACACATCCCCAGCCGAGGCGGCTTCTCGTAGACTTCGGAAGTCTGGCGCTCTGGAATTTTGAAAAGATACGAGCCTGGTTCCTGAAGAGAAAAGAGCTATCGGCTGACGCCTATCAACTAACCACTATCTTGGTGATCTGGGCAGCTATGGGTTTGATCTTAGTTTACCTTCCCCTTGGCTTGCAGCGTCGTTTCTTGATGGGTTTATTCATTCCTCTGGCAGGCTTGGCCGCGTTGGGCTTGGAGTACCTGGCGGCCAGATTTTCGTGGTCATATCGTTCCTGGGTGATATTGCTCTTCACCTTGTCGATACCCACCAATCTAGTAATTTCACTGACTGGTTTTCATGGCGCCCGAACACTTGAGCCGATGTTGTATCTGGCCCGTGAAGAAGCGCGCGCCTTGGAGTGGATTACCGAAAGCACACCTCCAGATGCGCTGATCTTAGCCAGTCCAGCGTTGGGAAACTTCATCCCGGCTCATACCGGTCGGCGGGTGATCTACGGGCATCCCTATGAAACCATCAACGCTGGCCAGGAGAAAGAAGCTGTAGAGCAATTATTTGAGGGAGCGTTGTCCCCGGATGAGCGCCAATCTTTTCTGGCTGAGAGGGGAGTAGACTATATCTTCTGCGGTCCACGTGAGCAAGAACTTGGTGATGGGTGTACTGATTGGGATTATGAAATGATATTTTCAGTTGGACAAGTTGTTATTCGAATGGTGGGGAACTGACCTGGTATGAAAGCTCAGAACTTATCAAATAATCGGCGGTCGGCTGCCCGTGGCCTGTGGTCTCTCTGGCCTCTACTCTTGCCGCTGTTGCTCTTCCTCCCAGGCCTGAATGGATTCCCATACCCCTCTCCCGATGCCCCCTATTCAGATCTGCTCATCTCCCATTACCCCAACGCCCTATACCTGAAACGCGCCATCTCGGAGTGGGGCGTCATCCCGCTGTGGTCCCCGTCGATTCTGAGCGGATATCCTTTCGCCGCCAATCCGCTCTCAGGCTTGTGGTATCCGCTGGGGTGGTTAGCATTGATATTCCCACTGCCATTGGGTTTCAATCTTTTGGTGATGGCGCACTTGCTGTTAGGCGGACTAGGGCTGTACCGCTTACTGCGTTTAGAAGGCCTCTCGCATGAAGCGGCCTTATTTGGGGCACTGGCATTCGAGTCCCTGCCCAAGCTCTTCGCCCAGTATGGGGCCGGGCATTTAACGTTGGTTTATGCGATCTCCTGGACGCCGTGGCTTTTAGTGTTGCAAGGTGCAAGTTGCAGGTTACGCTTTGCAGGTTACAAGTTGCAAGTTACAAGTTGCAGGTTGCAAGTTCAGCGGGTTTCCTGGCTACAACCTGGTGTAATACTTGGGTTGATATTTTTGGCCGACCCCCGCTGGGCTCCGTATGCTGGCCTGCTGTGGCTAGTGTACGCAATTGCGCATAGGCACATAGTAGGTAGCGTGAAATCAGATCAAGAAGGTCAATCACTCAACCCTTCGACCGGGCTCAGGGCAAGCCTCCAACCTCCAACCTCCAATATCCAATATCCAATATCCAATATCCAATCCCCAATCTCCAATATCATAATTTCCGCCCTCCTCGCCGCTCCTCTAGCATTGCCGCTCCTAGAATATACCCGTCTATCCACCCGCAGCGCGCTTGCAGTCGAAGATGTTTTCGCACACTCCCTCCCCCCGGCGCGTTTGCTAGGATTGATTTTCCCAGATTTCGGCGGCTATCACGAGTGGATGCTTTACCCGGGTGGGGTGGTGCTGGTGCTGCTCTTTGTCGCCCTCTTGGCCGGGGTTCGACGAAAACAAGTTGGTTTCTGGTTGATCATTTTTATCTTGTCATCGCTGTTCGCCCTGGGATCCAATTTGCCGCTGCTGCCGGCTTTGGCCCGAATCCCTGGTTTTGATCTGCTGCGCGTCCCCGCCCGGGCTTTATTCCTGACTGGTTTGGCGGGCGCGATTCTGGCTTCTTATGGGTTAGATGCTTTGATTGCAGGGATGATGACCGGGAAACGGGCTATCGCTTTGGGGCTGACGGGATTAGCAGCCTTTTGTGTGATCTTCGCCTTATCTATAGGGGTGCTGACTGGCCTTTGGGCGCGCAATTTCCTATGGGGCGCTGGCGCGATTTTAGTAGGATCGCTTTGGGTGTTGGTCATGCTCAGGGGACGGGTGCCACGCCAAATTTGGCTGGTGGGCCTGTTTGGGTTGGCGCTCTTTGATTGGGGCGCGGTCAACACCTCGGTGCTGTCCTTCCGGCCAAAGGCCGTAGCATTGTCTGAAGGAGAATTTCTGGGGGAGTATCTAGCCGAGAAGCCAGGCGATTTCCGGGTTTATTCGCCTTCATACAGTTTGCCGCAAGATGTCGCTGCGTATTATGGCCTGGAGTTGGCGGACGGGGTCGATCCCATGCAATTGGCCGCATATGCTGACTTCATGGATCGAGCGACTGGCGTGCCGCGCGATGGGTATAGCGTGACCCTGCCGCCCTTTTCTGGGGGGAATCCAGGCGCTGATAATGCTGCATATCGTCCTGATCCGGTGTTGTTAGGCTTGCTCAATGTGGGCTATGTCGCGGCAGCATATGATCTGCCCGTTGAGGGGTTGGTGCTTCGGGAGAAGTTCGGATCGGCTTGGGTGTATGAAAATACCCAGGTGTTGCCGCGAGCGTGGGTTCAGCCCGTCGATGAAGATATTGGCGCTGATGCGACCCCGGTTGAGATGCTCGATTGGGGGCCGAATGAAATCATCCTCCGCGTTGAAGGGCCGGGTTTGTTGGTGCTCTCTGAGACTGCTTATCCAGGCTGGAGAGTCAGCGTAGATGGCGAGCGCGCCGAAATGGAGGCTCCCCTGGGTCTATTGCGGGGTGTGCAGATCGCGCCTGGTGAGCATCGGGTAACTTTCTCTTATCGTCCGGTGAGTGTGTACCTTGGGCTGGGATGCTTTGTCCTTGGGATTGTATTATTGTTTTGGGCAAGTAGAGATCGGTATTTGAGGTCATGATGGATCAGAATCTGCCAACAGCGGTCAGCGGTCAGCCGTCTGCGGTTTATCGACGACGTTTCCCAATGTGGCTGTGGATTTTTGCCATTGCCGTCATGGTCGTCACCGCCATTCCTTATGTGCTGGGTTACGGCTTCGAGGGAAGTGAGTGGCAATTCAGCGGCTTTGTCTTCGGCGTGGAAGATGGCAACAGCTATATGGCTAAGATGCTGCGCGGCGCGAATGGGGATTGGCTCTTTCGGACGCCCTATACCCCCTGGCCTCAGGAGGGTGTGTTAGCCTTTTTCCCATATCTTTTGTTGGGCAAGCTGACCGCGCCGCCGGGTCAGCATGTGCAGTTGGTGGCCCTGTTTCATCTCTTTCGATTTGGCGGGGGGATTCTTTATATCCTGGCGAGTTACGATTTCCTGGCCCTGTTCATCAAAAATGTGCGCTGGCGTCGTTGGGGAGTGGTGTTAGTCGCCCTGGGCGGCGGATTGGGTTGGTTGTTGATCCTTTCAGGCAAAGGCTCATGGCTGGGTTCGTTGCCCCTTGGCTTGTATTCACCGGAGACGTTTGGATTCTTATCGCTTTACGGCTTGCCTCACCTGGCCCTGGCGCGGGCTTTGTTGTTGTGGGGTTTGCGAGCATATCTGAATCCCGGCCTTTCCGTTTGGCCAAATCGACCGGGATTATTTACCGCAATTCTCTGGTTGATCATGGGGCTGATGCAGCCTCTTAGCGTTGTTTTGGCATGGGCAATTATTGGAACTCACTGTGGCGTGTTGTTGGCTGTGCGGTTGTGGCACCTGTGGCGAAAGGAGTTTGCCGACTGGGTTGGCTGGCGAGCATGGTCAGGACGATTGACATGGATTGTTGCTATCACTGCTCCCATCGTGATCTATACGGCGTGGGCCTTCAATGCTGATCCTGTTCTGAACCAATGGACAGCGCAAAATCTGATTCTTTCGCCGCACCCACTGCACTATCTCGCCGCGTATGGCTTGCTGATACCCTTTGGGATTGTGGGTGTTGTTTATCTCTTAGAAGACAGGAACGACAGTCATTGGCTGTCGGTTGCCTGGAGTCTTGCGTTGCCTTTTTTGATATATGCGCCTTATCCCTTGCAGCGCCGCCTGGCGGAGGGATATTGGGTAATATTGGTAGCGCTGGCGTTGGTTTTTTTCGATAGGCTGGATGGAAAAAAAATAATCGCTCTGCGCTGGCTGCTGGGGTTGGCTTTTCCGACTACGCTGTTCTTGCTTCTTGGTGGAGCGAATGCTGTGAGAGCCCCTGGGATGCCGATCTTCCGCCCTCGAGCTGAAGTGGCAGCTTTTCGGTTTCTGGATGAGTACGCAGCCTCTGACGCGGTCGTTCTGACGTCCTACGAAACCGGCAATGCGCTCCCGGCCTGGGCGCTGGTTTTTGTAGTCATCGGCCATGGGCCGGAAAGCGTCGGCCTGGCTGAACTGGCCCCGCGCGTGGCACGCTTTTACCAGGGCGATTCTAGCGATGATGAGCGCTTAGGGTTGCTCGCTGAATTTGATGTGGATTATGTCTTCTGGGGGCCTGAAGAGCGTCGTTTGGGAGCTTGGGATCCTCGAAAGTCAGAATATCTGAATTTGGTATTCAATAGAAAGGCATATATGATATTTGTTGTGAATCTTGGGGGGCACTGACGACTATCAATGCTCAAGCGTGTTTCGTAGTTCAGAAAACCTGTGGCAATCGAACGCAGTGCGGTGCAAGTGTGCGGAAGGCGCGATTCCCCAATGCCTTCAGATTCATGCGTCTAGCCAACCTTCTACTTCGCTCAGAACCTGGCTCAAACCTGGTTGATCGGTGGGAGCAAGCCGGTCTTCGTCGGTATGTTTGTGATGCGGGAAGGTAATAATCTCAGGGTGATGCGGCGCATTATCGTATCGAAACACGCATTTCCCCTCACGCAAATATGTATATGCGTAAACAATTCGCACCGGGTAACCCAACTCTGTGCTGACGGCCTCGTGAATGTTTAGAATCGATCCATCCCAAAAATGCGCCCGACAACGGAGAAGCCCGTTGTATTCATCGGATGCTAACGCTTCTTCTACTTCTATCGAACTCACCGAAGTGTTCTGCCGTAGACCACGTTCGATAGATAAGAAATAATCGCTTATGATCATATCGAAGCAGAAGCGGAAGTTCGCATCAATTGACGGATCGGCAACGATGTCAGGTACAAGTGATACAGTCCTGCCCAGGATAACCATTTATCATCGTCGCCCAACTCCCCATTCTGAAAACGATGATAGAATTCGATAGTAGAGTAACCGTATTCCGCTTCGTAAGCAGATAGGCGTTCACTGAGTTCCTGGAAGGATACAAAACGGGGTTCGAATGACATTGCGTACTCCTTGTCTGGTTTGATTTTACTCAGGCAGATCGTTTGTGTCAAATAACTGTTCACCGTCAACCGTTCACTGAAAACTACCCCCCATGTTCAAAAGAATCTTCCACCTACCCTATCTCCCAATCGTCGTCGCTCCCTTGATTCTCTTTGCGCCACTGCTGTTTACTGGCAAAGCCCTCTTCTGGGGCACGCCATCGCTGCAATTCGTGCCCTGGTGGTCGTGGGCCTGGGAGACGATCCTGGATGGACACCTGCCTCTGTGGAATCCGCTGCTTGGCATGGGGGCCCCGTTGATCGCCAATTACCAGTCGGCTTTGTTCTATCCTCCGTACTGGATATATTTTCTGTTTTATGCAATTGGGGGTTTGGGGGTTATGACCTGGGCGCAAGCTTTGATGGTGGCCTTGCACCTGATCTGGGGGGGGCTGGGAATGGTTTCATTGGTGCGCAGATTGGGAATGGGCAAATTGGCTCAGACGGTCAGCGGTCTGGCGTTCAGCCTATCGGGATATTTAGTAGCCAGGGCCTGGTTTGCCAGCATCAACGCCGCGGTGGCCTGGCTGCCCTGGGTGCTGTTCTTCGCTTTCGAAGCTGTGCAGGATCGGGATCGGCGTAGTTGGCTGAAATTGGGGGTGGTGATTGGGATGCAACTGCTGGCCGGTCATGCTCAGATGGCCTGGTACACATTACTGTTGGCAAGCCTTTGGGTGGCTTATTGGAGCTGGCAAAATACCGGGGTGTCAGACTTCCGAAGTCTACTAGAAGCCGCAGGAGATGGGGATGTGTCTGTGAGACTTCGGAAATCTACCCGATTCTTCGAAAAGATGCGGGCATTATTCGTTTCGGAAATCGGTTTGGGTTTGGCTGCGCTCTTGGGGGCTGCCTTGGCGGTTGTACAGTTATGCCCCACGGCTGTGTACTTGATGCAATCCCAACGCTCCGCCGCGGTAGACAACGAATTTGCCTTGAATTATTCTTTCTGGCCGTGGCGTTTACTAGATTTGTTAGCGCCGGGCCTATTTGGCAGCCCAGTTACCGGGGATTACTGGGGTTATGGCAATTTCTGGGAGGATGCGGTCTATGTTGGGATGCTGCCGATTTTGTTGGCGGTTGGGGTACTGATAAGACGTATGTTTCGAACGAATTTTGTAAAGGTCAATGACAATCGTCGGTCGTCGGTCGTCGGTCATCGGTCGTTCATTTTTTTCCTGGTTATACTTAGTTTTATCTCCTTCCTTCTCGCCCTGGGCAAGAATACGCCCATCTTCCCCTGGCTGTACAAGCATGTGCCCACGTTCGACATGTTCCAGGCGCCGACGCGCATCTCGATTTGGGCGGTCTACGCTTTGGCGCTGCTGGCTGGTATCGGCGCGGAAAAATGGCGTCGGCCTGAGGGGCGCGGCCTGTATTGGACTCGTCTGGGCACTGCGGGGGCTTTGGCCGTTACCCTTGGAACGGGGTTGGCTTTCTGCGCGATGGGTGAGGTCAGTCCAAATTTTATCTGGGCGACGGCGCTGGCGGGTTTTTGGGCGCTGGGGGCGGGTGTGTTGGCACTCACGGCTCCCGAAAAAGACTCGATGCCCAGGCACAGGCAGCATGTTTGGTGGTCGTGGGCTGTCACGATCTGGGTTGCTGCTGATCTCCTGGTTGCTGGATGGGGGTTGAATCCTGGCATTGACACGACATTCTATACCCGGCCCGCGCCCGCCGTGGAGCAGGTCGAAGAATTCATCGGAGAGGGCCGCGTCTATCTGCCAACTGATCATGAAGATACGCTGAAATATGAGCGTTTCTTGCGTTTTGATACCTTCGACTTGGAAGGTGAATGGGATGCATTGCGAGGGACTCTTCTGCCAAATTTGAATATGCTTGATGGCATCTCGTCTGTGAATAATTTTGATCCCCTGGTTCCTGGGCGATATGCGCAGTGGATCGAATCCCTCGAGAAAGTCGATGATGCCACAAAGGAAGATTTATTAGATTTGATGGGAGTGACCTTTCTCGAAGAAGTGGATGCCGCGCGGGGGGCTGGGGTGCGCTATGTTCCTCGAGAGGGCGCGGGCCGTTTGAGATGGGTTCCCTGCGCGGTCAATGCTGAAGATGACACTATTGCCTTGGAGAAAGTATTTTCTGGGGAGGTAGACTTCGAGAACAAGGTGATCCTCGAAGGGGCTGGAGCACCCCAAACGTCAGTCTGCACATCGGCTCGAGGGCAGGTTCGTCTCGAAGATGAGAATCCCAATCAAATTGTGATCAGTGTGGAAGCTGATCAATCCGGATGGGTAATTTTGTCCGATGTCTGGTATCCCGGCTGGCGCGCCCGGGTGGATGGGGTCCCCGCTCCAATGCTGCGGGCGAATTTTTTGTTTCGGGCCGTCGAAGTCCCCGAAGGTGAGCATAACGTCTGGTTTGAATACCGACCAGTGGTATTTTATTTGGGCGCTGTGGTTAGTGTTTTCGCCTGGTGTTGGATATTGATATTGGCATGGAAATGGAAAATATTTTGCATATTTTTAAGGTAAAATTAGTTTTTAGATGAAATTATTCAGATTTCGTCCAGTGATAAATTGGAGCCGGGCTATGAAACGATTGCGCTTTTCATTGATAATATTGCTTTTTATCATTGGGGTGTTCTTCAACGTCGAACGAATTGATATTGGGGCTGATGCGGATATTGTCAACTTACAATCCTTTGTTTATCTTCTGGCGTTTGGAGTAGTTTTTTCAACGCTGCTTTTGCCAAATAAATGGCGCCCACCAGCCTTATTGTGGATTGGTTTCTGGGGGGTTGTGTATGTAGCGTTGAAGTTAGCCATCTATAACAGTCGCCCATTCCTTGGAGGTTTGTATACATACCTGACAATTACTGAACTTGCTATGCTGTCTTTGTCAATTCTGGCAGCTGGCCGAGTGGCAGGTGATCTACATGATGTTGAAGATACGGTTGCAAACGTCACTCTCGAGGATTTGAGCGATCGCGTAAAAAGATTAGAGCAGGCTGAAGATGTGATCTCTAAAGAATTTGCTCGCAGCCGCCGCTATGGCTCCCCTGTCAGTGTCATGGTGATCAAAGTTCATCCTGAAGATATTGAATTCAACATGCAGCGCTCTACCGAAGAGATCTTACAGGGTATGCTGAAACGCTATGCTTCGAACAAGCTGGTTCGGCTTCTGGATCGGGAATTGCGCCGCACTGATCTGGTGTTAGAGCGCATGAAAGACGATCAGATTGTTTTGGTGCTGCCAGAAACCAGCCCTGAGGGGATGGATATCCTGGCGGATCGAATCCGAAATACGATCAAGGAAAATATTGGCATTGCAATTACGGCTGGATTTGCGTCTTTTCCAGATCAGGCGCTCACCTTTGATGATTTATTGAAGCAGGCCGAATTGCATGCAATCACACCTCAGGTTGAGGGGAAAACTGAGGACGTTGCCGAAATGCAAGCCTGAGAGAATAGGATATCCGCTAGATGGAAAAGTGGTTTGTTGAACCTTATACCTCCCGCTTTGAAGCAGGTGATAGTGAGAATATTGTTACTCAATATCCCTGGTTAGAAAGATTCGCGCCGCGCAAGCGGTTGCTCAAGGGAGGCAGCTATTTGTTCATCAAGCGGTTGTTAGATCTTTTGTTTATAGTAGTAACTTCGCCGGCCTGGGCGTTGGTTTTGGGATTATGTGCTCTGCTGATCAAGTTAGAAGAACCAGAAGGGGTAATATTATTTTGGCAGGAACGAACGGGCAAGTGGGGACGTCGTTTTCGGATGTATAAATTCCGCACGATGGTGATGAATGCTGAGGAACTCAAAGATGAACTGACAGATCTCAACGAGTTACAGTGGCCTGATTTTAAAATTACCAATGATCCACGGATTACAAAAGTTGGGCGAATTCTAAGAAAAACCAGCCTCGATGAGCTAGATAGTCAGGTGAGATTATCTCCAACCCTGAGGGGGATAGACAGGGGTGAGAAGGATCTCAGCTTGAGAAAGAATAGAATTTGCTAATCCAAGAGCCATTGCCGGGGTACGTTGTTGATACTTTTTTTACCCTGTGGTTCAGGGAGTAGGCATCGCAAGGAGCGATGAGGCCGACACCAGTTGTAGACGGTGAGACCCCACCAACCCAAGGCAGTTTTCTGATCTTCACGTTTGGCAAAAGCTAAGGTTTTGCGAACTTGGGCCTTGCTCATCAACCGGGCAGTGCCATTGCGACGCTCAATTGCGGAAGTATTGGGTACTTTATAGCCGAGATCACTGAGAGCTTGATCGATCCGTTTTATGCTACCGTGAGTGTAGCGAATTTCAAGGGATTTCAGCCGTCGATTATGACGATGTTTGATGACCTGGACATGAGCGGCGGTGCGAGGAATGCGGTATCGCATATTAGGCATTCGCCCAAGATTTCCTTTCCGCGCCGGACGATAAGGCCGTCCAAATACCTGCGGAAAGATGGTCGCATAACTGGCGTCGCCGTCTGTGAATAAGGCTGCCCGATGACGATCAATTAGTCGTTTGGCTCCGTCTTGGAGTAACTGCCGAATAAGTGCTTCATCTCGACGACCTTGAACATGGGAAAGCACAAACTTGCTCTTGAGATCCATTAGTTCTGCCTCCCAGGCTGGGTGTGATTTCTGCTCCACAAATCCATGTCTTTCGTCGCCTGTCAGGTTCTCCACGGTTACATCCTGTACCTTGTCATCATGATATTCTTCGCCATGTTTCCCGGCTCGCTTATTGAGCCGCCGCACGGTGCCAGGATCCACTCGTACTAGCCGGGCTGTCCCTTTGATGCTATTGCCTTCTGATAAATGCTCTGTCACTGACACCGCCTTTTTTTCTGGTATCTTACAGTTCCATAAGGCCGTGTTCTTGCGTTCACTGAATTCTTCTTGGCATTCACTGCATCGTAAATAGCGAATTTTGTCGTGTTTGCCATATGTTTTCCGTACGCTTAGATTTCCTTGTCCAGGTTGTGCGTACAGTTTGCAGTCTGGCGTTACACATGCTAAACTTTCCAGGGGAGGGCGTGTGATTTCAATTTCCTTTTTCATGCGGTTATCTTACCGCTTCACCGCTCTCCCTTCAATTCACCGGTTGGTGATAATCTCACTTCACCACCGGGTTTCTTACCCGCCGCTTCTGTTTGTAGATATGGAAATTCCGCCCACAAATCTAAGGCGTTATTATTTCGGCGGTATGCTTCTTGGGGTTGACAATCACAGTGCCGTTGCTGAAGTCCCGCCGCCACTCATTCCCATCTTGATACCTCACCCCCAGCGGCTCACCGATATCGATATAATAGTTGTTGTAATACCAGGCCTCATTGTATGCCGAGGCGTCAGCGTATCGGAAAGAAGCCAGCCCGTGGTTGATTAACAAATATGAAGCAAAAGCAAACTGCTGTCTTTCTACGTTGTTTTGATCACCCTGGGACACCAGGATGACCTGTTTGCCAAGGGCTTGAGTCTTTTCGGCGATATACATGTGCTCATTCCATTTTTCAGGAGAGAGATATCCATCCGACCAATCCACCGCCCAGCCCTCGATCATAGCGCCATCCAAATATTGCATATAGCGGAACCAGACCTCGGGATCTCTGAGGGAGATGATATTGGCGAAGAGGGGCCTCCCTTTGGGTTGGAAATAGTTGATGTAGTAATACGCTAAAGCTTCTTCAACCTCCGCCAGGAAATCGGCTTCTGTGGGGTAAGCAGCAGGGTATACTCCAATTCTCTCGAATTTGCTGAAGCTGGCCTCGACGTTGTCCATAAAGACCCCCTCCCAGCCCAGATCCTCTTGACCTTCCGCAGCGCGTTCCAGCCAAAAATTACGCCAACCCGAGTTACCAGGATCCATCCTGACAAAGTCTTGATCCCCGCTGTTCTTGGAGAACATGCGGCTGCCATCAACATTCAACAGGAACCAATCTGGATGATCCTCGCTGATTGTACAAAAATCGCCTACGTTATAGGCCACCTGGTTGCGCCAAGGGTTTTTAGTGCATGACCCGGGATCATGGATATTCTCGAAGAGCAGGTATTGCATTATGGGGGCATCTACACCCAATTCTTTCAATTGGTCGCGCTCTGCGAAATCTTGCTTTGTCAGCACAAAGGTATCGAAATTTTGGGCGATGGAGGAGATGTTCCCGTTCCCCGGTGGGCGATAGAACCAGGCTAATTGGATGGGCTCTTCTCCCAGAAAGGTGTAGGGTTCCGCAGGCGCTTGGGGAGCCTCCGCTTCGGAGGCAGGATCGCGTAGGGCTTCTTGCGCCACGCGTAAGAACAGCACAAACGCCACAAGGATGATCGCGATCAACACTACCCAAACCAGTCCCAGTAAGAAAGTTCGTGATTTATTCATAGCTATCTAACTCTCAAGAGTTTCAGACCTAGGACTTTCGCTGCACATTGAGAAAATACCGAAAAATAGGGGTGTATGGGGGCGAAGCCCCCATACACCCCTATTTTTCGGGGTTCCCGTCTGTGGTAGCGAAAGCCCTAAGACCATTGAAGTTCGAGTTTCTTGCTTGAAATGGCTATAACCCCATCTCCTCTTTATGGTAGCTGATAATGCGCTCAAGGATCTCTGGCAAATCCAGGCTGGGTTGATAGCCGAGGACCTGGCTGATCTTGCTGATATCAGGCAGCCGGCGCCGCATATCTTCGAAGCCCTCGGCATAGGCTTCTTCGTATGGTATCAAGGAAATTTCGGAATCACTCCCGGTGAGTTCTTTGATCAGGGCAGCTAATTCGTTGATAGAAATCTCTTTCTGGTGACCGATATTGAAAACTTGTCCGGTGGCCTCAGGGGATTCGGCCAGGCGTATAATTGCATTGACGGCGTCGCCCACCCAGGTGAAAGAGCGTTGTTGCTGTCCATCGCCGTACACAGTGATCGGCTCGTCCCGCAGGGCCTGCCGAATGAGTCGCGGAACCACCATGCCATAGCTGCCGGTCTGACGTGGGCCGATGGTGTTGAACAATCGAAATACAACTACCGGCACGCCTTTTTCCTGGTGATAGGCAAAGGCTAAAAACTCATCAACCATTTTTGATGCAGCATAGGCCCAGCGGTTATGAATCGTTGGCCCAAGCAAAACGTCATCATCCTCGGAGAAAGGCACCCGGTTGCCTTTGCCGTACACCTCCGAGGTCGAAGCGATCAGCACCTGGGCTCGGTAGCGTTGGGCTGCCTTAAGCACAGCCTCGGTGCCGGTGATATTGGTTTCAATCGTGTGTACAGGATTCTCGACGATTAGCTTTACCCCAACGGCTGCTGCTAAATGGAAGATCACCTCACATTCGCTGGCTAAGCGGTCAAGGACAGTCTCGTTGGTGATCGTGTCGATAGCGAAACGGAAATTTGGGTGATCCGTCAGGTGTTGGATATTATCAAAACTCCCGGTAGACAGATTGTCAATGATTGTTACAGTATGTCCGCCTTCGAGTAACGCTTCGGATAAGTGAGAGCCAATAAAGCCAGCCCCACCAGTGATTAAACACCGTGTCATAGTTTACCTCTTTAGTAAGGGTCATTGTGCTTGCTCAGCCAGACGAGGGACCTCCCGAAAACAGGGTGTGCGCAGGGGGTGCCCGCTTTGCGCCTGCGCACACCCTGTTTTCGGGTAAATCCGTTCCATGGGTGAGCAATTACGGGTCATTAGTATAGCCAGGTTATGAAGTATAATGATAGAGGTGTGTTTTAAATGAGTTGAAAAGAGCACCTATTTCGTAAAGAAAAATCATCGATATTGTAGCATATCATCACCAGATGAGGGATAAATTATGAAGGTAGTAATACTGGCCGGAGGTCATGGAACCCGCCTGAGCGAAGAAACAGGTATCAAGCCAAAACCAATGGTTGAGATCGGTAACAAGCCAATCCTATGGCATATCATGAAAATTTATGCTGCCCATGGTTTGAACGAATTCATCATCTGCTGTGGGTATAAAGGTGAGGCCATCAAACATTATTTTGCCGATTATTATCTCTACTCATCTGATGTCACCTTCGATATGGCCAAGAATGAAACCACGATTCATAAATCCGCAGTTGAGCCGTGGCGGGTGACTCTGGTTGATACAGGTGAAGCCACCATGACTGGCGGCAGGATCAAGCGTGTGCGTGAGCATATTGGCGATGATCCATTTTGCCTCACGTATGGGGATGGGGTGAGTAATATCGATATGACAGCGTTGATCAAGTTTCACAAGCATCAGGGTGTGCTGGCAACCCTGACCGCAGTCCAGCCCCCAGGCAGGTTTGGGGCATTTCCATTGGATGAAGACCAGATATTGATCGACAGCTTCAGGGAAAAACCCCAGGGCGATAACGCCTGGATCAATGGGGGATTTTTTGTGCTGGAACCTGAGGTGATCGACTATATTGAGGATGATGCTACGGTTTGGGAGCGAGAACCATTACAGAGCCTTGCTAAAGAAAATAATTTGGCCGCTTACAGGCATCCCGGTTATTGGCAAAATATGGATACGCTGCGCGACAGGATGGCGCTCGAAGAGAAGTGGCAGAGTGGCAATCCTCCCTGGAAGATTTGGTGATCTTTTAGGATTGATGAGCAAGTATTGGAGCAAACTGATGAAAGTATTAGTCACTGGAACAGATGGTTATATTGGCGTGATGTTAGCCCACCAACTGCTTTCCCGTGGTTACGATGTGGTCGGGATGGATACCGGTTTTTATAGGGCCGGGTGGCTGTATGCTGGAGTTGACCGCAGCCCTGCATGGATACGTAAAGATATGCGCCATATCAGCAAGGATGATCTCAAAGGGATCGATGCGGTTGTTCATTTAGCTGAGTTGTCCAACGACCCCCTCGGACAATTGAACCCTGAGATTACCTTTGAAATCAACCACAAGGGCTCTGTGAGTTTGGCGAAGATGTGCAAAGATGTTGGTGTTTCCCGGTTTGTCTATTCTTCTTCGTGCAGCGTTTACGGTTTGGGATCAGATGATTACCGAACTGAAGAATCGGAAACCGATCCGCAGACCGCATACGCAAAATGTAAAGTACTTGTAGAGCGCGATGTATCTCTCCTGGCTGACGACAATTTTTCGCCAATCTTCTTGCGCAATGGCACAGCTTATGGCCCATCCCCAAGGATGCGTTTCGATATCGTCTTGAACAATCTAACCGGCTTAGCCTGGGCGACCAAAAAAATCGCCATGACCAGCGATGGCACTCCCTGGCGTCCGCTGGTGCATGTGCTTGATATTTGCGAAGCCATGATCTGTTCCCTTGAAGCCCCCAGAGAAACCATCCACAATCAGATTTTCAATGTTGGCGATACGAACGAAAACTATCGTATCCGAGAAATTGCCCTAATCGTCAAAGATGTCTTCCCGGATTGCGAAGTCACCTTTGGTGCCAGCGATGGTGATGACCGCAGCTACCGCGTCTCGTTTGAAAAGATCAGCAAGCAGTTGCCTGGTTTTGAATGCAAGCACACTGTAAAATTGGGCGCAGAACAGCTAAGGATACTATTCGAAAGCATCGACATGACTCCCGACGATTTCGCCTTTCGAGGCTATACCCGATTGAAGCAACTGCAATATCTCATAAGAACCCAGCAAATAGATGCCAACCTATTTTGGAATTAAAACAATGATCGTGACTACTCAGCCAAACGAGGAAGCTCCCGAAAAAAGGATGTACGCAGGGGGTTGTGCCCCCTGCGTACATCCTTTTTTCGGCCACATCCGTTCCATGGCTGAGCAGCTACCAATGATCCATTGTAGCTTGAGCGTGTCTCATACCAAGACACAAGGATTTTCTGTTTTCTTAGCGCCTTCGCGTCTTTGCGTGAGGAATATTTAGGAGATCGCCTTGATTTTTACGAAACTAGAACTCAGAGACGCCTACCTGATAGAACTTGATAAACACGGGGATCACCGTGGCTTCTTTGCCCGGCTGTGGTGCCAGAAAGAATTCGAGGAGCATGGCCTGGTATCCGATGTGCTTCAGGCGAATATCTCCTTTAGTAAGTTAAAGGGAACCATTCGAGGTTTGCATTATCAAGAAGAGCCCTACGCCGAAACAAAATTCATCCGCTGCGCGAAAGGGGCAGTCTACGATGTTGTCGTTGACATCCAGCCTGATTCGCCCACTTTCATGCAGTGGTTTGCGGTCGAGTTGACTGAAGATAATTACAAGATGCTCTACGTGCCAAAAGGTTATGCCCATGGTTTTCAGTCTTTAGAACCTGATACCGAAGTAACCTATTTGGTTTCAGAATTCTATACACCCCAGGCTGAAGGTGGTGTTCGTTACAACGATCCTGCATTTGGCATCGAATGGCCGCTCCCTGTTGC
>JADHXE010000241.1 GCA_016783125.1 Anaerolineales bacterium | reverse complement strand
TGGTTAGCCGCGTCTCTCTACCAAAGATTAGCCTGTTTTTTTGAACTTGCATTCAGTTCAAATACGCTTATCTCTGCAATTTGCCCTTTTCTCCTGCTCCACCTTAGCTCAACTGCCCCTATTCCGGGAATTGCTGCCGGTAACTCGACAAGGAACTATCCAAAAACAGCATAGATATCGATACAGCTGATGAAATTATCACCTATCCTCCATATGGTATTTCCAAAGATGCGGAGATCGACACATCGTTTTCAATCTCTGATGAGAAAAAATGGGGGCAGCGAAAGATAGCCAAAAAGGGGTGGGAAGTTACGGCATTGTTGTTCATTGGAATCATCATGACCATCCTCTCGATAGGTTTGTTGGTGGTCACTGCACTGGTGTTATATTATTTCATCCGGCAAATGGATGCTGCATGGCCCATGGTTGTAGGGCTTGTTATATCTTCCATTGTGGCGATGATTTTTATAATACTCTTCATTCTGTTTAGCATCAGGGTATTGAAGACAGCTATCCAAATGAGTCGCCATCCATCGAAGGCAAAAGTGCAAGGAAAAACTACGGCATCGGAGCTATTTGTGACCTTAGTCAGTTCTCCAGAACACCTGGCAAAAGCGCAGCTTCTGATTGACAGCATTCGAACTTTCGGTGGCCCCCTCAGCCGAAGCCCAATCTGGATTTTTGAGTCTGATCCGCAGCGTGCGCCCTGTGAATATTTGCGGGGCGATGGCATTCACGTGATACCGTTGAAGATTCCAGAATCTGTGCGCGGCAATTATTTCGCTGGCATGGTATACGCTTGCGCTTATGCAGAAACCTGGGCGGAGCAAAGGGTCAAATCGTTGATCTGGATCAGCCCAGATTGTTTGGTGATCAAGCCGCCCTTGCTTTTCGATTTGGATTCAGATTTTGATGCCGCCTTACGGCCCGTGCATAAACAAAATGTGGGACTTCTGGTTGAAGATGAATTGAATGATTTTTGGAAGAGAGTATATGAAGAAGTTGAGGTGGCTGATGTGCAGGCTGCTGTTGACTCCTTTGTAGGTGGTCGGCGCATTCGAGCTTATTACAACTCCCATGCTTTTGCTGTGAATCCCGGCAAGGGCTTGCTCAAGCGCTGGTTTGACTGTTTCGAGAAGCTCATGCTCGATGATGAGTTTCAGCGGATGCTGGATAACGATCAACACATATTCTTGCATCAGGCTGTTCTGAGCGCCCTCCTGGCCACACAGTTAAACCCAGATCGAGTCCGCATCCTGCCACCAGAGTACAGTTATCCGTATAACCTGCATGGGGACGTGCCTGTGGAGTGGCGGGCTGAATGGCTCAATGACCTGGTCAGCATTGCTTACGAGAATCGCTCTCTAAACCCAAGCATGGTTACGGATATCAATATCGATGAACCTCTGAGGTCGTGGTTGTCCTCTGGATTTGATCAAAACTAATTTGACGGTTGCTTGAGTTGACGCGTGCTTGGGTTTGGAACAAGTACGCGCTTTTCTTTTCTCTGGGGAAGGTATAATCTGCAACTGTAGCAAAATTATCTTGAATTAAGGAGAATTGACTATGCAAATCCAAAATATCGATGGCGCTCCCGAAGCGATTGGCCCGTATTGTCATGCGATCAAGTCTGGTAATTTCGTTTTCTGTTCAGGCCAAACACCGCTTGACCCGGAAACGATGGAATTAATCGGTTCGGATATCGGGGAGCAAACCGAACGCGTTTTAAAGAATCTGGAGATCGTTTTAGGTGGTTTGGGGTTGTCCTTACAGAATGTGGTCAAGACGACCGTCTTCTTGAAGGATATGGCCGATTTTCAGGGTATGAACAAAGTGTACAAGCAAATGTTTGGGGATCACCGACCAGCCCGAACTACAGTATCCGTAAAACAGAATCCGCTAGACGCCCTGGTCGAAATTGAATGTATCGCCGAGCTTGGATAATCAAACAGGGGGCAAGCCTCAATATTTTTGAAAGGTGGCTAGGCCGTGAAATTTGAGAGAATATGGTTATATCTTGCTTTGCTTGTCTTTTCAGTGACGGGCGTGGGCTGCTCATCGGGTGAACCATCAGTTGATGTGGCTTCAAGTCCATCCGCGTTTTCTGTTGTGGAAGGCTCGACGGAGAAGATTTGCCAGCTTACGGGAGAATATGATTACCACACGGCGGCTGAAGCTGGTATTGCTCCAGAAGAGATGCCAACTTTGAATCGAACCTATTCCAACTACGGCATTCATGGCACCGACCTGGGAAGTTCTTTTGAGCACAATGGAAAGCTGTGGTTTTTGTTTGGAGACACTCTGGCGACCGAAATGATCCCCGGCGATCCAATAAACGCTGAAGCCCATTCTGGCCCCAACCCATTCTTAGGGGATGCAACGGCTTATACCGGAGATACTGATCCCACGGATTGCGTCTCGCTTGAGTTTTTAAGAAACCCAGCTGCTCCCGATTTTTGGGGATGGCCCAGCTTTGACCCGGATGGGCACGTCGTGCAGCATGAGGGCTTCAGCATTGGGTCATCGTTCTATGTCTGGTATTCGACGGGTGGCGACAATCCCGTTTCGTACCTGGCGCGCTCGGACGATGACGGAGGCAGCTATACTGTTCTGTACGATGTCAGCGATTATCGTTTCACCTGGGTCAGCGTTGACTTCGCTCCAGTCCTGGTGATTCCGGGTTTGGAAGATGTTGGCGAAACGGATTGGCTGTTTATCTTCGGCACCGGCCCAATCTATCGCGAGAGCGATATGTTCTTGGGGATTATCCCCCTGGCATTGATCGAGGAGCCTCAGGCTATGGTTTATTTCGCCGGGTTGAACGAGAATGCCTTGCCCCAGTGGAGCGAGTCCGAGGAGGCTGCTCAGCCTGTCATTGATATCGATAACCCCTTGGCAACAGGAGATTGGTTTGCCGGAGTTGAATTGGAAGAGAAGGCCAATGCCGAGGGTTGTATTGGGGAGTTTTCTGTGCACTACAGCGAGGTGCTCGAAACATGGACCGCGATGTACAACTGCGATTTCCTATCTATTGAGATGCACACGGCGGATTTGCCATGGGGTCCGTGGAGCCAGGCGGTTACGGTGTTCGATCCCGTCAAGGATGGTGGTTACTGCGGTTTTCTGCATCTACCTGAGGATATCGGTCAAGTTCTCGATCTTGGTTGTGATTATAATGTCACCGTTCAGAATAGGTCTAATTTAGGCTCCCCGTATGGACCGTATATCTTGGAGCGCTACACAACCGGAGATCGTGATCAAGCAACGCTCTACTTTGTAATGTCCATGTGGCATCCTTATAACGTTCTGCTGATGAGGACGGAAGTTGAACGGCGTTAGTATAGATGATAGGGAAAATCCCAATAAAGCCTGCGTTGTTCGCGAGAAACCCAGGTGAGGCGCACTTGAAAGCGAAGTGCACTGCACCTTTGAAGTTGTTACATCTACTGATAAGCCAAATGTGTGGGAGTTAGCGATGGTCTACACGTATACTGTTGAAGGTTTACCCCTCCGTACAGGCGATATCGTCTGTACGACGGATATAAAATTGGAGATCGAGGCAGGGGAATTCTGGCGGTTGTTGGGGAGACTCTTGCCCGGAGATGTCGATCATATTGCTATTTATGTTGGTCCTGGGGGCCGGTGTGTGGAATCTGGTGGCAGGGGGGTGGTCACCTTTGAGCTTCGAGGTGATTCCTGGACTCCCAAGAAGATGATCAAACATCGCGGCCCTTTCTTGGATCAACTTTATGGGATAGCGTATCCTCTAGAAGGGCGAGGTTTGTCTGAAGAGGAAGAAATGCATATCCGCGAGAGCGTTGCGGAATTCTGTCTGGCCCAGGCCGAGGCTGAAAAACCCTATAATATCAACTTCCTGGATTCCGACACGGAAGAGGCTTTTTATTGCAGCCAGTTGGCATACAAGGCATACATCAAGCACGGGATCAACCTGAATACGGGTCAGGGTGTCCCCAACTTACCTGGGACGAGCAGTATCGTCTTTCCACAGGAAATATGGAGCGCTTGTCACAATCGAAAAATTACCTGATGAAACCAGCCGACGATCCCAATACTGACTACAGAGCTTTGGTTCAGCGCGGCTATGATCGCTGCGCGGCTGAGTATGATCAGGCTCGTCAGGAGGAAGGGCATCCCGAACTTGCTTTGCTGACAGATCGTCTTGATGAAGGAGCAAGCGTGCTTGATATCGGCTGTGGGGCTGGAATCCCGGTGGCTCGAACACTGGCTCAACGATTTCAAGTTACAGGGATTGATCTTTCAATCGCCATGATCGAGCGCGCCCGGGTCAATGTGCCTGAGGCGGCCTTCATTCACAGCGATATCATGGGTGCTCAATTTCCGTCAGCGCACTTTGAGGCGGTGGTGTCTTTTTACGCTATCTTCCATCTGCCTCGTGAAGAACACCCAGAGCTATTCCATCGTATCCATCGCTGGCTGAAGGATGGGGGATATTTTCTGGCGACAGTGGCCGATACCAATGAAGCGCCGTACATGGAGGATGATTTCTTCGGCGTGACCATGTATTGGAGCAATTTCGGTTTGAAAGAATATCAGCAGCTTTTGACCGAGATCGGATTTCGGCTGTTGGATATCAGCGTGGTTGGTCATGGCTATCGCGCGGACGAGGAGCCGTCAGAGGAGCATCACCCTTTGATCTTCGCGCAGAAGATAGGATAAGTTCGGATACAATTTACTTGTGATGTGCACTATGAGAAACAAATTGATCTTTCTCGTGATCAGTATTCTTGTCCTTTTGTTGGTGGTGTGCCGTGCGTTCCCCTTCGCCGAAGGCGCATTGGAAACAGAATCCCCTGCGCTGACGGCAACCAACCTCCCCACCGTTACTCTTCAACCCCCTGCCTTTACTTCTCTACCTGAACCTACAGCTACACCACTTCCCCCCACTGTGACTCCGCCAACGTTGGAAGTAATTCCGGTTGGCGAGGCTTGCCTGCCGGAAGATGCTACGGTTACCATCGATACTGAGGTTCTGATGGAACCTGATTTCGATGTGGATATCGCGGCCTATTTGAGCGCTGGGGGTCTAGTAGATGAACTGGAGAATACCTTCGCTTTGCAGAGTTCTTCCGGCGAGGAATATCTGGTGCGAGTTCTTGAGTATGATATTACGGCTGATTCTATTCTGGATGTTTTAATGACCTTGACGATCCCGTATGTGAATGGGTTGGGCGAGTCCCATGTGCTGGCTTTCCGTTGTGCGGATGGAGAGTATGAGAGCGAAGTCTTATTCCGCCGCGCCGGGGCTGGGGCGCGGGCCGAAGGCCTGTACACGGGGGGCGGCGCGGCGATCAAAAGCCTGGATGATTTGAATACTAACAGCGTTCCAGATATTCTCATCGAAGTCAACTGGCCTGATTATAAAGAGTATTACCTGTTTGAATGGGATGGCGTAGTATTCAATAGTCTGATCTATTATGTCGATATTTTGGGCATGGAGAAATATCGACTCGAAGTTACGGATGGAAATGTTCAGGTTATGGATTTTGATGAGGATGGTCTGTATGAATTGGAGGTGACTGGCATCGATTATATGACCGGGAATATGATCACCGTGATTTGGCGTTGGAATGGAGAACTATTCTTGCCGGAGGAATAGAGCCATCCCCAAAAGATGATCTATAATAGATTATGTCAACCCCGACTGGGGATAGTCACAAACTTTAGGAGGATAACATGCCCACCGAATCAGCAGCACAAGCTTTGAGCATCCTGCGGGATGGAAGTCAGTACCAATGGTATGTAATCACACTCTTCGCCTTTGTGGTTTATGTTTATGCCGTGGAGGTCGAGCGCAAGAACTGGAATCTGATATTCGCCGGACTGGCTTTCTGGGGGATGGATTGGTTCAACGAGATTTGGAATTCGTTGATTTTCCACTTCACCAATTACGCACCCGCCTGGGGGCACCTGGGCAGACAGCCTATTTGATTCTGATTGGCCTGAACATTGAGATCAGTTTCATGTTCGCTGTGGCCGGGGTTACTTTTGGGAAGATGCTTCTCTCGGATAAGAAGGCCAAAATCCTTGGTATTCCTAATCGCCTGGCAATCGCGATTGGCGGCTCAGCTTTCTGTGTATTCGTGGAAGTGCTGCTCAATAAGATCGGCGCGTTGACCTGGGATTATCCCTGGTGGAACGCCCGCGCCCCGTGGTTGATCTTCTTGTTTGGGTATTTGCAATTCTTCATCATCTCCTTCTGGGTGCATGATATGGACACCATCAAGAAGAAGGCTACCACCATAGGGATCATCTATGTGGTTGATCTCATCGCCATAATCCTTTTCGGCGTGATCCTGAAATGGATTTGATCTAGGAGATGTAACTCCTAAGCCAGACCGGGAAGCACCCTTTTTTCGGGGTAATCCGTTCCATGGCTTGGCAGTTACTAGGAGAATCTAATATGGAAACGATACTAATTACTGTTGTGAACATCATCATTGTGTTGGTGGTTATCCTGTTGTTGATGTTGCGCCGCCGAGGAGCTCGTTCGGAGCATCAGGAACTTGAGCGGTTGCAAAGCTTGCAGATCATCCCGCCTGAAGGGATCAGTGTGCCGATAACCAATTCCTTTTCGGGGCTAAAACCCTTGGGTGGCGTGTTTGGCGTCAGTCGTAATAATCTGAACCCGAAGTTGGTCCTGTACGATGATCGCATCGAGTATCGCGTCATTATCAAAGGGAGTAAAAGATATGGCGATATCGAGCAGGTAAAAGTTCGCGGGGGGCGACAGGTTCTATTCATCTTTTATGATAGCCTTCTGACTCTCTCGGTGTGGCTGGGAAACCCCGAAGATCGTCTCACCCTATTGAATTTCCTGCGATCCCGGGGCGTTAATCTCGATGAGAAGGCGCGTGCTTTGCTGAATGGCTAAGAATAACGTCACCCGCCTGCTCGACCAACGCAAAATCCCTTATGAAGTGTTTGAGCTTCCCGAGGAGAAGTTGGGCGCCAAAAAAACGGCCCAATTGCTGAACGTCCCCCTCGAAATTGTCTTCAAAACCATTGTAGTCACGCGGCTTGAGCGCGTCAAGCCCATTCTGGCGGTGGTGCCTGGAAACGCGGATGTCGATTTGAAGGCCCTGGCTAAAGCCCTGGGAGAGAAGAAAAT
>JADHXE010000240.1 GCA_016783125.1 Anaerolineales bacterium | reverse complement strand
CCTTATTTTCGGGCTTTTTCCATCGCCAGTGTGTAAGTCATATTCATAAACCTGGGGAATTCCAAGCTGAATTTCAGATAAATCAACGTGAACTTCAATATTCTAAAATCTGACTTGACAAAATCAATATTTTCTGTATAATTTTATCAAGTTTCATATATCCATTTGGTTTTACCACCCACAGGAGCTTATTATGTGGTATGCAACACTAGAAATTGGCAAAATTAAAATGCTCAATACGATAGAAGCAGCTCAAGCAGCAACCGCCTCCCAACCTGCCGCATCGGATCGCTTCTTAGCGTATCTTGGAAAATTGCTGGTGGCTATTGGGCAGCGTCTGCAAACACGCCATCAATACGGAACAGTGCTACACGCTGGTTAGTAAGAAAGTCGAGGAAATCATGCAAACACTCCCTACCCAATGCCCTATATGCAACGGCGAAATTACTGTCACCAAAATTTATTGCCGCGATTGCGACACCACCTTAGAAGGTCGTTTTACATTCGGCGCTTTCGCCCAATTGACGCCCAAACAACTGGAATTTGTCGAAACCTTCATCCGCTGCGAGGGAAAAATCACCCGCATGGAAGCTGAGCTAAAACTCTCTTATCCAACGATACGCAACCGACTGCGAGCGATCATCAAAGCAATGGGCTATGAACCAGAATTAGATGAAGAAACCGGCCTTACGGAGAAAGAGCGCCGTCAGGTATTAGAAGACCTGGATGCAGGGGTGATCAGCTACGAAGATGCCATCCAGCTTCTTGGGGATCAGGAGGAGTAACCTATGGTACAAAAAACCTTAGAACTCGGAGAAACCCCCAAAATAACCATTGAGAATATCGCCGGCGATTTACACGTCAAGGGGTGGAAACGCACGGAAGCGCTGATCAAAACAACTTGTGAGAACCAGGTAGTTTTTGAACAAGGTGATCAAGAAACCAAAATCGATTGCCCCGAAGATTGCATTGTGTATGTACCCCATGACGCGGTTCTGCAGGTCAAACAAGTTGGCGGCAGCGCTCGCTTCAGGGCCCTGGGGGGAACGCTTGAAATCGGTAAAATTAGAGGCCCGCTCATTCTTCGAGATGTTGGTTCGGTTGAGGTGGGAACGATCGGCGGCGAATTATCTGCCAAACGCGTGCGGGGTGACTTGCAAGCCAAAAACGTGGCAGGCAATGCCAATATTCGCGATATCGATGGCCAATTCCATACAGACAGCATTGGAGGCAATCTCCGCCTGGGCGATGTCAGTGGCGGCATCTCCGCGGTCGCAGGCGGCAATGCAAAGATGAGCATCGCTCCCGTCCCCTGGCAGGCATATTCTGTATCCGCTGGCGGTAACCTGCGTTGCCAACTCCCCGCAGAGTTGAATGCCGACATTTCACTTTCCAGTGGCGCCAAATCTATTCGCATCAAAATGCCTGATCATTCTGAAAATATTCGCCTGGAGACTTACACCTTCGAGGTTGGCGAGGGGGGCACGCCCATCAACTTGGCTGCCTCGGGAAAAATCGACCTGATCGGATTAGACGCGGATGAGGAAGCCTCTGAAGATTTCGATTTCAATTTTGATTTTGGCTTTGGCGAAGATTTTTCCAACATGGCTGAGGATATAACCCGTCAGGCAGCCCAACACATGGAAACACATCTAAAATCGCTAGAAACCCATCTTTCAGGGTTATCTAAAACATTAGAAGATGCCGGTTTATCAGAAGAGCGATCCAAAGAAATTCATGCCAGACTCGAAGATGCCCGGGAACGGGCCAGTCAACGGACACAGGAAGCCGTTAAACGTGCACAGACCAAACTCGAACGAAAGCTGGCCGCCGCACAACGCAAGGTAGCCCGCGAAGCCCGGCGTGGCGCCCGAACCAAAACCATGAGCATCGATATAGACGCGCTGCGAGCTTCAAAACAAAGCAGCAGCGACCCTGTAACTGACGAAGAACGCATGATGATTTTGCAAATGCTGCAAGAGAACAAGATCAGCGTTGAGCAAGCTGAAGAGCTGCTATCTGCATTAGAAGGGAAGAATTCATAATGTCGCTCTCAGCTGAACGTTTGAAAATCCTCGAGATGATCGATCAGGGCGTGATCAGCGCTGAAGAGGGTTATTCCCTGTTGCAAGCCCTGGCAGATGATGAGCCAACACCCATCGATGACGCAGACGCGGACGCGGATGCGATCCAGGTAACTATTGACCAGGAATCTCCCCAAACTCTTGACCCCGAAGATATTAGAAAGTGGAAACGCTGGTGGTTCATCCCTCTTTGGATTGGTGCTGGCATTACCGCCATCAGCGGAGGCTTGATGTATTTGGCCTGGCGCGCCTCTGAGTTTGGTTTCTGGTTTGCTTGCTCCTGGCTGCCCTTCTTGTTAGGCGTGATGGTTTTGGCGCTGGCCTGGGGCAGTCAAAAATCTCCCTGGCTGCACGTGCGCGTGCAACAAAAACCTGGCGAGATTCCCCAGAAAATTGCCATCAGCTTCCCGATCCCCATTCGCCTGACAGCCTGGTCCCTGCGCACCTTCGGGCACTTCATCCCCAACATGGACGCTACCGGCCTCAATGAGATCATTCTTGCCTTGGGCGATACTACCGAACAAGAAATACATCTCTTCGTCGACGTCGATGAAGGCGAAGACGGTGAAAAAGTACAAGTTTTTATTGGCTAAAAGTAAGTAACTGTCCAAAAATAACTTGTTCGTAGTGCGGGCTTCAGCACGCTTGCCACGGGCACGCCTTCGGCGAAGCGAGCACTACAAACAGGGAAGTTATTTTTGGACGCTCACTAATTATTCACCGAGGTAGAGATATCTTGAAAAAAGGGTGTGCGCAGGCGCAAAGCGGCCCCCTGCGCACACCCTTTTTTCGAGCAAATTCGTTCAGTCGCTGAACAGTAATTAAGGAGAATATCCTATGACCACTTCAGAAGAACGTATGAAAATTCTCAAAATGATCCAGGAGGGCAAAATTTCTGCTGATGAGGGAGCCAAACTGCTAAAAGCGCTCAGCTCCAGCAGCGAAAAGCCTGTGCAGGCGAAAAAATCGAGCGGCGGGGCGCGCTGGTTGCGCGTGCGCGTCACCGATATGAGCAAAGGCAAAGCCAAGGTCAATGTCAACTTACCCCTAAAGCTGATCGATGCCGGTTTGAATATCGCCGCCCAATTCACCCCCGATATAGATCTTGAAGAATTGGGCAGCGCAGTCAGCGAAGCCATCGCTGAAGGCATGACCGGCAAAATCGTCGATGTGGTCGATGCCGAGGATGGCGAACACATCGAGGTCTTCATCGAGTAAATAGAACGGGGTGAACTCTCCGTCGAAGATGTGCTGGAAAAATTGAACGCCTAACCTAAATAATTCGTACTCCTCCATGGAATGTGCGCACAGGCTGATAACCTGTGCGCCGTTTTTCAGGAAGAGATTTAGTTAGGACTTACATAAGCCCCCCCAGCCCCCCAATTCTTGGGGGAGCAGGTGATTTCCCCCAAGGCTTGCCCTGAGTAACACCAAAGGGTTGAGGGGTTAGAGATAATCTACCAAGTTACCAAGTAACCAATCTACCAAGGAGCAAATGATTCCCCCCAGAATTGGGGGGTTAGGGGGGCAACAAGGTGATAACCATGCAGAAACAACAAGCCGCTGCAGGCGGTATGCGCATCTTTTCAGTAATCTGGTTCGGGCAGTTAATCTCAACGATTGGTTCCGGCCTGACTGGCTTCGCCATGGGGGTGTGGATTTACGAACAAACCGGCTCAACTACCCTCTTCGCCATGAACATGTTGGCGTTCACGCTACCCACCCTGCTGATGTCACCCATCGCGGGCGCCTTAGTCGACCGCTGGGATCGCCGCTGGGCGATGCTCCTCAGCGACACCGGCGCGGGGCTGAGCACGCTCGTGATCTGGCTGCTGTTCTCCAGCGGACATTTGGAAATATGGCATATCTACGTCGCGACCGCCTTCATCGCCGCCTTCAGCACCTTCCAGTGGCCGGCTTATTCAGCCGCTACAACCTTGTTGGTTCCCAAGAAACACCTCGGGCGAGCCAGCGGTATGGTTCAAATTGGCGAGGCGATCTCGCAGTTGATCTCCCCGGTTGTGGCCGGTGCCCTGTTTGTATCTGCCGGACTAAATGTCATCATCCTGATCGACTTCATTACCTTCGTTTTTGCAGTGCTCACGTTGCTGGCTGTGCGAGTCCCAAAACCCAAAGCGACAGAGGAAGGCAAAGAAAGCAAAGGCTCACTGCTGCAAGAAGCCGCCTTTGGCTGGAAATACATCACCGCCCATCGCGGCCTGACGGCTCTACTAATTTACTTCGCCGCCATCAACTTCGCTTCTGGCTTCTTCGGCCCCCTGCTGATTCCGATGATGCTGGATCTGGCCGAACCCGATAAAATGGGTTTGATCTTCTCTATTGTTGGGCTGGGCATGTTGGCCGGAACCCTGCTCATGAGCGCCTGGGGAGGCCCAAAGCGGCGCATATTGGGCATTCTAATCCCTGGTGCAGCTATGGGGCTATTTACCATCATGATAGGCTTGAGACCTTCACTGTTGCTGATTGGCGCGGGCGGTTTTTTGATGATGTTGTTCATGCCTGTGATGAATGGCTCCAGCCAGGCCCTCTGGCAGAGCAAAACTGCCCCTGATATCCAGGGCCGGGTATTCGCTGTGAGGCGCATGTTCGCCTGGTTCACCCAACCCCTATCGATCATAATGGCTGGGCCGCTGGTTGAGCGCGTCTTTCAGCCGCTGATGGATGAGGGTGGTCGCCTGGCGCCTACGGTGGGTCAGGTTATTGGGTTTGGTCCGAGCCGCGGCACAGGATTGTTGTTCATCGTTCTGGGATTATTCGTCTTCGTGATTTCATTTGCTGCTTATGCATACCCGCGTTTGCGATTAGTAGAAGAAGAGCTGCCGGATCACATCGCCGATGACGCCGACGACGACGAGGCGGACGAACGCGAAGAAGGCGCTTCGGAACTGGAATTCAAAGAGGTTCCTGTTACCGCAGATTAGCTTGCTCCAAAAGCAGGGCAATTCTAAAAATGTCACTGCGAGCGGAGTTTACGGAGCTTGGCAGTCTCCTATTTACGAGGAGATTGCCACACTCCGCTCGCCACGCTTTGCGCGCCTTTGGCGGCTGCGTTCGCAACGCCAAAGGCGCGCAAAGCGATGACAGCAAAAATAGCGAAACCGTGATCTACTGAATTTGTATAAGGAAACCAGGAATACACGAATTCGCATTCAGCGTTCCTGTCTTCCTGGTTTCATCATCAAAAAACATAGCGTCCGTTCAAATATGTCCCAGGTGTTTCTGACGAATACACAATCTTGCTCATTATGAGAATCTAGCAGGCTGTCGGAGAAGTCCAGAACCCCGGTCTTTTTGCCGGAAAAGCGGCTGTTTTGGGGTAAAAATGCCCTTAAAAACAGCCAAAACCCGAGATTCTGGACATGAAAGCGACTTCTCCGACAAGCTGCTAGTGGAGTTATAACAATGCAGCCTATCGATCAAACGAAAACAAAACGGTTGAGCGGCATGTCCGGATTCACCATCGTCTGGCTGGGGCAGATCATCTCTGTGCTGGCTTCGATGATGACAAATTTCGGCATGACCCTGTGGATGTACAAGCAGACCGAGAGCGCCACAGCTATGGGGCTGATGCAGGTGGCCTTTATCACGCCCTTCTTATTGCTCTCTCCCATTGCAGGCGCCATGGTGGACCGCTACAATCGCAAACTGATGATGATGCTCAGCGACCTGGGGGCTGTGCTATCGACCACGGCGATCCTTATTCTGTATACCACCGGTTACCTGGAATTCTGGCATCTCTATGTTGCGGCGGTGATCAACGGCCTGGGTAACACATTCCAGTGGCCCGCTTATTCTGCAGCGATCAGCACGATTGTGCCCAAGAAGCAATATGGACGCGCCAATGGCATGATGTCGTTGGTGGAGGCCGGGCCGGGCGTGTTGGCGCCGATGCTGGCAGGGGCAATCCTGGCGCTGACCATCCAGGGTCCATTTGACAGTTTCGCCCTGATCATGCTGATCGACTTGATCACCTTCTTCTTAGCCATCACTGCACTGCTGATTGTGCATGTGCCCCAACCTGATCAAACCCTCGAGGGACAAGATGCGGAAGGCAATCTTTGGAAAGAGGGCATGTATGGCTTCAAGTATATCTTTGAGCGCCCCAGCCTGCTTGGTTTGCAGATGGTCTTTTTCTTTGGCAATCTGTTTGCCACAATCGGCTTCACCGTATTTGCCCCCATGATCCTGGCGCGCACCGATCAGAACAGCCTGATCTTTGGCTCAGTCCAGACTGCGGGCGCTGTTGGAGGGATCATTGGCGGAATTGTCATGAGCGCCTGGGGCGGTTTCAAACGGCGTGTCGATGGTGTCATTCTAGGATGGTTTTTGGGGGGCATATCTTTTGCTTTCCTCGGTGTTATTACGGACTTGCCGCTGTGGATTGTCTTTATGGCGTTGTTTTCAATGATCATCCCCCTGGTCAACACATCCAACCAGGCTCTCTGGCAGGCTAAAGTAGCGCCCGATTTACAGGGACGAGTCTTTTCAGCCCGCAGGCTGATTGCCTGGTTCACGCAACCGATTGCCCCGATCATCGCCGGGACATTAGCAGACTTCGTGATGGAACCGGCCATACAAACATCATCCGGGCTTGCCAGCGTATTCGGGCCTGTGTTCGGAACCGGCCCAGGGGCTGGAATGGGTTTGCTGATGTCCATCGCGGGGGTGGGCACCGCCCTTGTTGGTCTAATAGGATATTTCCTGCCCACCATCCGCAATGCAGAAGATATCCTGCCCGATCATGATGAACTGGAATAGCACTTACGCACCTGCGCAGAAAGAAGCCCGAAAATAGGGGGGTGTGTGGTGCTGCCGGAGGCACGCACAGCGCGCACCACACACCCCCCTATTTTCGGTATATTTTTCATCGAACTGCGTAAGCACTATGGAAGAACCCCTTGATGGGTAGATCGGTAAATTCTGAATAATCCTAAAATTGCTCATGCCCAGGTTTCAGGGGATGAACATCCCATCTCAAGCGGACAAATTGAAACCCTCCCGTAACTCCTTCCATAGCAGGAGGCTCACGGAAAACGGGTGTGCGCAGGGGGTGCACCCCTGCGCACACCC
>JADHXE010000239.1 GCA_016783125.1 Anaerolineales bacterium | reverse complement strand
CCTGCCCGCACCCCCAATTCCGGTCTTTACAATTTCTGATCGGGTTGAACTGGTTTGCTGGTTTGTTGTTCCAAACGAGCAACGAGATCCTTCAGTTTCCCCCATTTCCTGCGGATAAGATTAGCTAGTGCCAGGTTCATCAACCAGTGTAATTCGCATTTCGGGTTGGTGGCCAATTGTTCGAAAATACCCAAAGCCTCATTGTCAACGCGCCGAGATTTAGCGTACTCATGGGCCAACTGCTTCAAGTATTTCTCGCGCTCCTTACGCACCTGATCATCTTGGGCCACACGTTTGCGAAATTCAAACACTGTTTTGCCAACCCGATTGACAGCCATGATAATTTCTTCGACGGTGAAAGGTTTGAGCAGATATTCGCGGGCGCCAATCGTCATGGCTTCGCGCAATGTCTCGTCTCCTTTTTCAGCAGAGATAATGATGCAAGCCATATTGGGATGAAAATCAGTCATGGCCTGATAAGCAGATAGACCATCCATCTTAGGCATATTGATATCCATAATTGCGATATCAGGCATATGCTTTCTGGCAAGCTTGACAGCCTCTTCGCCATTCCGGGCAATAGCGACCACATCCACCATGGGGTGTTCTGCCAACATCAGCCGCGTATTGCGGCGGGTCGCCTGGACATCATCGGCTATCAACACTCTCAACTTATCATGAGCAATGGTGTCTTGCTTACTCATCAGCACACTCTCTTACTTTAGTAACCTCATTTCAAAATAAAACGTTTACCAACGAACCGTGTTCCTTTACAGTATTTCGCAGATATATTTTCGAAAAAACAGACCGTTTATTGGCAACCTGATACTTGCAGGAACACGGTTCGTTAAAAATAGAGACTTTTTGCATGGTTCAAAATATTGAGAATCTAGCTGGACAAATTTGAAGCATGAGAAAACACGAATATGCACGAATTGGCCGAATTACACGAATAAAGCCATGAAAAATTCGTGTAATTCATGATGCCAACGGCACGCAATGCCAGAGGCACGCAAAGCGAAGCGAAGCAAACCTGTGACGCTAATTGTAAAGGTATGTCCTGAGCTCGACGAAGGGTGTTTTTGGTTCAAAATGAGCCATGCCAGATTTTTACAAGTATAACGCAAAGGCCGCTACAGAGAACCGCATTACGAAAGTGAAAGCTATTGTACACGGATCGCCGTAGGTGTGCCTTCGGCACCCGGGGGACGGGTTTGAGAGCTTTTTTCAGTAGACCCATCCGTGCAATCCGCGTCGCCGAAGGCGTGCAGAGCATCCCGTGTACCCGTTTTTTGTTGTGGCTAGAAACCGCGCTACGGATTCAATGAGAATACCGCCACCACCGGGTCGTGATCAGATTTGCGTTGGGGAGAGCTGTCGCCAGGAACCGAGGGTGCGAAATCAGCATTGACATGCAGAACATCCACGCGGCGCAGCAAATCCATCAAGTTGGGAGTCACTAAAATGTGATCCAAAACCTGGGACGCGCCCTGATAAATATAAGTATAACGCTCGGATTCAGGAAGCACCTCGAAAATGTGCACCAACCCAGCCTCCCGTAAGGTATCAATGGGGGGGGCGTCATAATACGAGTTCAAGTCACCCATCACACTCAGGAAGGCTCCAGGATTCTCAGCCAGGATTTCTTCCATGACGGTTACGTTCCAGGCAGCCTGCGCATTGCGGCGCGGCTCCGTGGCTTCCTCACCACCACTCATCGAAGTGAAATGGTTGTTGAGCACGAACACCGTCGTCGTTCCGGCATCGGTAGTCACCTCAACTTCAACGAGCAGCGGCGGACGGCTGGTAAGCCCCTCAGGAGCTATATACTGCCATTCACTCAAAACATTGGCGTGATCGCCCCGCACAAGATACCCCACATCGATGCCGCGGCTGTCGGTTCCTTCGATCAATACCGGCTGATAATCATATCCAGACAGAGCTGCATGTTCGGCAATATCTTCCAAGACGCCAATATTCTCCACTTCTTGCAAGCCAACCACGGTGGGCAGCCCTGCCGCCATAATGGTATTGGCAACTTTTTCGATGTGCAGCTTGTACTCGTCGATGCCCGGCATCGGCGGGCTGGAAGGATGCGGACTCTGGAAATCAAACAGGTTCTCGACATTCCAGGTCATCAAGCTGAACTCATCCTCAGCCAGCAGAGGCAGACTGGGTAACGCAGTTTCCGCCGGGGTGATCTTCTGAACCGTGACAGGCTCGATCTTATAACTGCCAAAAGTATATGCCAGCGGACCGGCCAGACCGCTGACCAAGTCACCAGTGTTGATGGCGTAATCCAGCATCGAGCTATTGTCATGAGTCGTAGAACTGCCATCATCCACCAGGATTGCCATACCGTTCTCACTGCCCTGCCACAATCGCTCGACTTCATGTTCAGCCCGCACCAAAGCATATTCTCCGTAGCGATTCGTGGGAGCTACGGCCACTGCCGGGCCGGTTACCAGAACAAACATGCCTTCCAAAGATTCATAATAAATCCCCGACTCGGCTTCACTCACCGGCGGGTCAAGCTCCACCGGGGTCGGCAGGGAGTGCCCTGAACTCAGCACGAGAATATCTTCAGCCGTTGCGACTTGTAGTTGAGTTTGCTGATAGGCTTCTCGTACCACGCCAGTCACTTGAACCCAATCGCCTGGCAATACGGCGATATCCATAGCACCTGTGTAGATATACAGCCCTTCGGATGTCAGCGGATCGTTGTCATCATCGAGAGCCTGGATCCAGAATCCTTCTAACCCAGGGAAGGTACCAGTCACAACGCCGATGGTTGTGGCCGTGTGGAAGATATAAGGTGAACGCGGCCCCTCGCCCTGGATGGCCCAGATGGGCACCGTTTCGCCGAGGAAAATATAGTGCGTCAAGCTGGCCGCGGCTTCAGGCCATTCAGCAGCCACAACCTGGGCTTGATCCAGACGAATAAAGTCTTCTGATGTAATGCTGTTGGCTTCGAATGAAACCGTGACCGAGCTACCCTCTCCCGCCAATTCCGAGATCATCCAGGTGATGGTATCGTTTGCCTCCACACCTCCATCAGAGATACTTTCCACGCTGAATTCAAACTTAGGCAGCGGCGCAGTCATGACCACGTCGCTTAGCATCTCTGGCGTGTGATTGATGGCTGTCAGCGTGACGGTGAAATTTACGCCTAGCGATACATTATTAGGCGCGCCCACTTCCAACCGCAAAACAGGTGGGAAGATTTTCACTAAGTCATCTTGAACGCGTGGGTACATGCGCTGGCTGACATCGAGCGCTTCTATAACACCGGTGATGCGATATTTTTCGCCGCTTTCAATGGCTTCCACGCTGATATTGGTCAGCTTGTCGACATAGATACTGGCCAGATGACCAGCCTCATCAACCAGGTCGATCTCATAGCTGTACGAAAACTCCTCCACGCGTGCTACTGTTCCTTCGGCCTGGATCAACTTCCCAGGCAGGTTGTGAATATCGTTGGAAACATCCTCAACACTGGCCTGGGTCGGCGCCCATTGGGAACCTTCAGTACCCTTCTCGATGACCTCGACACCATCGGGCGTGGGAGCCAACTCCATAGCGCCGCGATAGGCCAATAATATCCCTTTGACGCGCACGCGATCCCCCAAGGACACCTGCACATCGCCTTCGCCGTCATCCACCCAAACCTGGATGCCGCCGGTCTCATCTTCCATATAGAACTTGGTATTGCCGCCCCCGGCATAATAACCACCGGTGTACATCGTGGCAATGCCCTCGACGATAATCTCCTCGTTGAGGAAGGAGCGCGCGATCCCGATGGGGATAGCGCCGCCCGTCACCGTTGTATGCACTACTCCCCCGAAGCCAGCCTGAGGCCAATCTGCGGCTTTGACAGAGTAATTCGAGGCCGAGACAGACAGATACGTCCAGGGAGCCTTGACTTGTATCGAGGCAGTTTGCGTTTCACCCGCATCTAATTCAGCTAGTGACCACAAAATAATTTGATTGTTCTCATCGATCTCGGTCAAATCCCAAAAAGCAGCCTGGTCGCTGATCGCCATATTTTCGGCGATCTCAAGGATATCGAACACCTTGGGGACAGGGAATTGGACAACCAAATCGCTCACTGCACCCCCGGTCTGATTGGTCACGGATATCAGGTAGGCAAATTCTTCACCAGGCCCAACAGTTTCGGGGGCGTCCAAGGAGATCACTAAAGCTTCGTCCCAGGCCGGTGTGGCCGGGCTGCCAGTGTTTTGCGGGTTGGGGGTTTGATTCAGCACGAAATCAGCCGCGTTGTCACCGGCATCGGTCATATTACCGGCAGCTCCGCCTGGCCCCCGCTCCGAGGAAATACCGTTCTGCATGGCCGCGGCGGATGCGCCTTCAGCGAAATCCCCCGGGCCGCTGCCCCAGGCCAGGCTGTCTAAAACGTCCCCATCTGCGCTGCGGATTTGTAGCCCTCCGCGCTGCGGAACCAGGGGGAATTCAATGATCGCATCAACGACTATTCCCAGGTCTTCACCAGCTCGTCCCAGCAGATAATGGCCCTGGGGTGGCATCAGCGTGTGGTCATCCCAACGATAAATCAATTGCTCTGCTTCCCCATCAGCCAGCTTATACCACAGGGATGCGCCCATCAAATCCAGCGGGGTTTCATTCCCGATGTTGTACAACTCAATGAACTCGTAATTATTATTGCCCTGAATGCCCGCCAGCACTTCACTGATAAACACCTGCGGCGCGATGACCGCTGGTGGTGCCATCGGCTCGGCAGGCGATTCGAAGGTGGGCTCCACAGCAGGGGTTTGTGTTTCAGCAGTACTCTCGGCACAAGCAGTCAAGGCCAGCAAAACACAAGTGATCGCCAAAAAGAGAATTCGTTTAGTCATGAGGATTTACTCCATAAGATTTGGAAGTATTGCGTATTGCGTAAATTGGCCTTACGCAATACGTAATTTTGAAACACACCCTTAAAATTCTTCATCATCATTGCTAATTTGCATTGTATCCAAATCGTCCCCCCACTTGATGCCCTCTTTGGCCAGGTAATATGCTCCCAAGGCTGTGATGGGCAGCCACAAAGCGACATGCAGCACCAAGGTATAGCTTGCGGCGACGGCGCCATCTATGCCATAGGCTTTCAGTACGGCGATGCCCGGCGCGTCGAAGGTGCCCACATAGCCAGGCGCGGATGGAATGGTCGTTGCCAGGTTGACAATGCCGTTCATCAACATCAAAGCGAAGAAACTGACCTGGAAGTTAAAGGCGTGCATCACAAACCAATATTTGCCCGTCTCTAGAAGCCAGATCACCACCGAGGTGATGAACACCATCAAAGCTTCGCGCGGGGAGCGGAGTGACTCTAATCCCCCCAGAAAGCGCATTGCGATATCGAGAACTTTCTCACGGAAGCGCCCGGGTACGAGGCGCATCAGAAACCATCTAATCACCTTTTCAGCAATCTGCGGGAACATGGCTGCCAACAAAAAGATGGACAGCACACCCATAAAAGCGGCTGCCCCCCACAAAGCCAGAGTCTGAATATCCCCTACAAAGCCAGAATCAACCGTCAAGCGGGCCAATTCGGGCAAATTCAAGAAAACAAAGGCCAGCATGACCACGCCATCGTAAACGCGCTCCACAATGATCGTCGCCAGGGAAGCCGAGACGGGTACTTCTTCACGCCGTTTGAGCACCACAGCCCGCAAGATTTCCCCCGCCCGGGCCGGATAGATATTGTTGCCCATATAGCCGATAGCCACAATCGGGAACATTGTTTTCGTAGGAATCGCTTTCACGGGCCTCAATAAATAATGCCAGCGCCATGCCCGTACCCACACCCCCAGGAAATAAACCGCTATCCCAGGAATCAACCACCAATAGCGGGCCTCGCGCAACGCTTCTCCCACATCGCCCAGATGCAGGCCGCGTAATGCCAGATACATGAGAAGAATGCTGATAATCACACCCAGCCAAAAATGCCATCGTTTCATAAGGGCGATTCTACCACTCGTGGTATCATTAGCCATATTAAATGGTTCGGGTGTGTTTCAAACGAGTTGAGAAGTTCCGGAAATTGGGGTGTACGGGGGGACACAAAGCGCCCCCCGCACACCCCAATTTCCAGGATCTCTTCAACTGAAATGAAACGCACCCAAATGATTCTTACTCGCGGACCAGGTGCAACGCACTCCCAATATATTGTTATATAAATTTATGATGCCTGACACTATTGCATCCTTCCCTAACTTGGATATACTTATGGATAAGATAAGGGTGTGTTTCGTTTCGATTGAGCGACTTGCTGCGTATTCCGTATTTTGTATTGCGTATTCGCCGATAATCAATACGTAATACGAAATTCGGGAAACGATCTCCAACTTATTTGAAATGCATCCATAAGATAAGCTCGATTTCTTACTTGAAATATGCTGTCGTTACGCTAAGAGGATGTATTTTGGAGGTATCGCAATGACGGAAAAAACATGGGAAGTGCTAAAAGTTCGCTTATGCCATCACGTTGGTAAAGAGGTCGGTCTGGAAGCTCAGGTCGTGTATCCAGCAGAGTGGCTCCCCGACCAGCCGCCTCGCGTGGTAGGCCATCGTTGTTCTGAAGCTACATCCTGCAACCTGGACGGACGCCCGAGCTGCATTTTCGCCGGGACGAACCCTGTTTACGATCCCTTCGCCGAGTAAAGCGAGACGTTCATCCTCCGAAAAAAGGGAAGTGGGGCGGCTACTCCGCCCCACTTCCCTTTTTTCGCCCCCCCAAATACCCCCTAAATTAGATTTATGCTATACTTGTCGTGTGAATAGCAACCAGCATATCTGGCAAGTATGGAATGAAAGCCTCCATCGCTGGGGGCTTGATGATCTCGTCGCCCTGATTCTAGATGCGACGGGGCCGCTCAACTTGCTGGGTGCCCAGGTTGTTTATCTAGGTCAACCCTTCTTGGGTAAAGTATTGCCGGAGGGCCATTGGGATGCTCTGGCGGATGTGCTGGAAAACCCCGCAAAAACACAGGCTTTCACCGCCTATTTACGCCAGACGGATCAGAGCATCTAATCCCATCGACACATCGAAGGAATACGGAGGCAACTCGCCGTGACCATATCTGGTCTCATTGGCCTGGCTTTCATTCTAGCCTTCTCTGGGCTCATCATCCTCTTCACGGCAGCAAAGCGTGAGCAACC
>JADHXE010000238.1 GCA_016783125.1 Anaerolineales bacterium | reverse complement strand
TGGCGTCCCTGGGGTTGGGCTGGGGAGTAGGTTACTTCGGTTTCGAGAGCATCGCCGACATCGCTGCCTTGCCGCTCTTTGGTTTGGTGTTGGGAATATTCAGCCTCGTTACGATGCCGCTGGGCAATGCCTGGTCGCGTAGCCGTGAATGCCTGGCAGACCGCTACGCTTTAGAAACCACCTCCAATGGCGTCGCCTTCGCCTCAGCCTTCACTCGCCTGGCCAACCAAAACCTTGCCGATGTCGACCCCGAACCGTGGGTGGAGTGGCTGCTGCATTCGCACCCCGCGCTGAGCAAGCGTATTGCTATGGCGAGAAATTATGCCCCCGCAGAATAGCATGGTTTTGTAATTCTGAGAAAATCCATAGCCCTTGGGACCTGCCGAAAAATTGCAGTTAATTGCTGCGCATAGGCGCAGTCTCGGCTGCCAATTCCGCGGTACAATACTGGCAAATTAGAATAATTGAATCAAAGTGCCCTAACCCCCGGATGGGTGGGCACGGCAATTTTTGCCAAGGCGAAGCCGGTGACGCTCGTCTAGAAACGAACAAGCGAAGTCCGGCGCTGTCCCGCAACTGTATGGCCAAAGGCCAAGCCAGACCGCCCACTTTGATTCTGTTTGACACAACCTCGAGGAAGGTAGGTGTGGTTGTACACAGACCAAGCCTAACGGTGGAATTGCGCCTCCTGTCTTCGAGCAGGAGATTTTGTTTAATTTGGATATGATCCGCAAACGACCTTTTATCTGGAATAGCATGATCTTGTTCCTGGCCCTGGTGTTCAGCGTCGCCCTGGGTGCAGTCTATATTCAACCGGGAACGGTTCTCAGTATCTTGCTTGACCAACTGCCCCTGATCGAGCTTCCAACCAGTTGGCCTGATTCCTTTGCTGCCATCATCCTGAAAGTACGCCTGCCGCACACCATTCTGATTGCCATCACCGGGGCGGCGTTGGCAGGCAGCGGCGCAGCTTATCAGGGCTTGTTCCGCAACCCGTTGGCTGATCCATACATCATTGGCGTGGCCTCAGGGGCGGGTTTGGGGGCAGTCACCGTGATGGCGATCAGCTGGCCCAAGGATTTGCTGGGCTACTACTGGATCCCCGTGGGCGCATTTGTTGGCTCGTTGCTCACCATTGCGGCCGTATACAGCCTGGCCCGGGTGGGGCGCATGGTGCCGCTCACCACCTTGATACTCTCAGGCGTTGCCATTGGCACGTTTACCTCCGCATTGACTTCGTTCCTGATGTTGAATTCCAATGACCACATCTACCGGGCATTGTCCTTTTTGCTGGGAGGCTCGTCCATGTCCGGCTGGCAGCCAGTCTTAGCTGCCTTGCCGTATATGGCTTTGGGCGTTGTGTTGTTGATCTTCTCAGGGCATTTTCTCAATGTGCTTCAATTTGGCGAAGAGCAGGCCAAACAGCTTGGCTTGTCCGTGGAGCGGGCCAAATTCTTCGTGATCGTGACCGCCTCGCTCACCACTGCCGTAGCAGTCTCTTTCTCTGGGGTGATTGGGTTTATCGGCTTGATCGTCCCCCATCTGGTGCGCATGATCTGGGGAGTAGACTACCGCCTTTTGATCCCCCTATCGATTTTGGGTGGCTCAAGTGCTCTGCTGCTGGCTGACATTCTGGCCCGAATCTTATTAGCGCCGCAGACTTTACCCGTTGGTATCGTCACCGCGCTGGCCGGGGCGCCATTCTTCTTATGGATTTTGCGCCGGGCAAAGACCGAGGTTTTCTGGTAATTATGTTCGAGATTTCTTCCCTTACAGTGAGTTATGGCCCCAGCGTGGTGCTGCGGGATGTCAGCATCCAGGTTTCGCCAGGTGAGATACTGGCATTGATTGGCCCGAATGGCGCCGGAAAGTCGACCCTGATCCGCGCCGTCAGCGGCGTGATCAAGATCGAATCTGGAGAGATGCATTTTAATGGGGGGGATTTGACCGGAATTTCCAATGGTGAGCGGGCGCGCATTTTAGGGGTGGTGCCTCAAGCGCGACCCCTGGGTGGGGCTTTCACTGTGGAGCAGACCGTGCTCCTGGGGCGCACTGCCCATATGAACTGGCTGGGCCGCCCCCAACCGGAAGACCTGGAAGCAGCCCATTGGGCGATGAATAAAACGGGCATCGAGCATCTGGCCCAACGCCGCAATGCCGAGCTATCCGGGGGCGAGCAGCAGCGCGTCCTTTTAGCGCGCGCTCTGGCGCAGCAGACTCCTATCCTGCTCTTGGATGAACCCACCAACCATCTTGATTTGCAGCATCAGATCAATTTCTTGGCCCTGGTTCAGGAGTTGGCTCTTCAGGAGAATCTAGCCGTGCTGATGGCCTTGCACGATCTCAACCAGGTCTCGATGTACGCTGATCGGGTGGCGCTGTTGGTCGGTGGAGAAGTAATGGCCCTGGGCAGCCCCGCGGATGTGCTCTCCGAAGAAAACCTGTACGAGGCCTATAAAACCCGCGTGCAGATCATCTCGGATTTGGATGGTTATCCGCCGGTGATTTTGCCGAAGCGAGCAACCCCCCTCTAGCTCCCCCCGTTTACGGGGGGAGAACTGTCGCTCATCGCAGTAAAAAGTCCCCCCGCAGGCGGGGGGATTTAGGGGGGTTGGGATTTAGTGGGGTGAGGGTGGAGATAGCTGCCGAACGATCTCGTCTAAAACAGCTTCGATATTCAGAATAACATCTCTTCATTGTTGAAGCGTATTACACGAAATCCCAAACTCTCCAGGAATTCCTGGCGGATGGCATCTTCTTCCTTTGTGTACTTGTGGATCGGCCCATCTACTTCGATGATCAATTTTGCCCCCCGGGAGTAGAAATCAACAATGAAGCGGTCGATGGCGTGTTGGCGGCGGAATTTGTAGCCCAGTAGTTGCTTGCGACGAAGGCGTTGCCAAAGAGCGTTTTCTGCTTCCGTCGGCTCGCGGCGCATCTGGCGCGCCAGGGGTTTTAGCTTGCGCCAGAGTTCGGAGGGCGTGTGCCAGGGGGTGTTCTTGGGCATAGCTGATTATCCGACCCCCCTCAATCCCCCTGTACACGGGGGAGGCTGGTTGGTGCGTGGAATAAGAACCAATTGTCCCCTCCCCGTGGGCGGGGAGGGTTGCCGAAGGCACGCATAGCGAGGGTGGGATCGGTTGGTGTGGTCATCCTGGGTGCGTCCCTTGATTCGCAGTATCCTGATAATATTTTCTATAGTCTAGTTTGTTACCGGACACTTTTTAATAGTACACGGATTGCTCTGCACGCCTCTGGCGACACGGATTGAACGGATAAAAACAAACGGTTTTGCTGAATTTACTTCGAATTCCATCTTTGGATACGTATCTTTTGGTTTAGAAAATCCGTGCTGATCTGTGGCATCCGTGTCCAATTTTTCTTCGACACAAGAAGTGTCCGGTAATGAATAGTCTAGATAAAATACAATCAGGTGACAGTCACTTCGCAAGTGACTGTCACCTTTCGAATAACTTTGCGATTTCATCGCGTTCCGGGCGGGGGAGCAACTGACGACCTTTGGGGGTGATCTGTTCGACCCGGACATTCCCTGCCTCCACACAGCCGATGTCTGCACAGGTAATCTCTTCTTTTTCCAGGCTTTGGATGATGCCGTCCACCTGCTCTGGTGGAGTTGTCAGCAACAACGCCCCTGATGCGATCGTCGCTAACGGGTCGATCTCGAATGCCTGGCAGATTTTCGTAGAAATTTGGGGGATGAAAACATTCTTTGGGTCGATTACCAATGTGTGCCCGCAGGCTTCGGCCAGTTCCCATAACGCGCCGGACAGGCCCCCTTCTGTGGGGTCATGCATGGCGGTGACTTTTCCCGCTTGGGTGGCAATCACTGCATCTCTCACCACGCTGATCCCAGGATTGAAAAGATAATCGCTGGCTTCTTGGATTTCTTCCTGCGAGAGAACCCCTTTGAGTCTTTCGGGGAATTCCCTCGCCAGGATGGCGGTCCCTTCGATGGGCACTCCTTTGGTCAGCAAGATATGATCCCCAGGCGTGGCTCCTTTGGGAGTGACTAACTGATCTCTGGGCACCTCGCCGATCATCGTGCCGACGAGAATAGGACGATCCAGCCCATAAGTGATCTCAGTATGCCCGCCGATCAGGCTGATCCCCAAATCCTGGCAGGCAGAGAATAGCTGCTTGCTGATCTCCTCGACTCCCTTGGGGGTGGTTACTCCCTCAGGCAAAAGCGCGGTCACCATAAACCAGCGCGGTGTAGCGCCGGTGGTGGCGATATCGTTGGCGTTGACCTGCACGGCGTACCAGCCGATCTCGTCGGTGGCAAAAGTGATCGGGTCTGACTTGAAGACCAGGTACGAGTCCCCTATATCCACCACCGCGCAATCCAGGCCGATGCCTGGACCCAGCACCACGCGCGGGTCGCTGATGGGGGCTTGCGTCAAGATTTTGGCTAAGAGTTCAGATGGTAATTTACCAAGAGGTAACGTGTTCACTGGTTACTGCCCACTGTTTGCTGTTTACTGGTCACTGTACAAAACCCAAAGCCTCCCCAAAGTCTCCTCCAGCCGCTCAGCTAAAGGCTCGCCGCGCCCAGTAGTGACATCGTCTTCGTTCTCGAAGACCGCATAAGGAACTTGCACTCCCTGGATTTCGATGAACGCCGGGTCCGCCGCGCTGATTTCTTCCCAATCCCCATAGCGGTAAAGGGCTTCCATTTTCTCATCGGTGAGGCCGTGTTCAAGGGTGCTGTCGGGTCGATCCGGGTTGAAGCGCGCCCGGTTCTTGCGCAGGGATTCTTCCCACGACACGTTGAGATAAAGGATCGCCATCTTTTCGGCGACTTCCTGGCTCAGGTGTTGGAAAGCTTGCTTGAAGCCGCCATAGGCAGAGCCGCGGGCGAACTCGATGATGGTGGTCTTGCGGTCGTGATAATCTGGCTCGTCGCGCAGCTTCTTGTGGTATTCCAGGCAGATGCGCTCAATGAGTACATTCCACAGATGCTCTCCAAGGAAGTCGCGCTTCTCATCGGAGTGCAGGCGCGGGTAGCCCATCTTGGTAAGAATGTCATCTTCCTCGAACCAGGTCCACAGCATGGGGAAATCATCTATCTCTTCAAACTCGCCGATGTGATATTGCTGAACGCGTAGATCGACTTCGGTGTGTTTCAAATGGTCGATGATCTCGCTCTTGCCGGCGGCGGGGCGGGCGATAAGCAGGATGATATCGAAAGTGTTTGTTGACTTCATAATGTTGATGTCTCTCTCACTAAATGTAATTTACCTTTGTGACTTACGCACTGGCGATGGAAAAAGCCCGAAAATAAGGGGTGTACCGGGTTGCGGAGCAACCCGGTACACCCCTTATTTTCGGTATATTTCTCATTCATCTGCGTAAGTCCTACCTTATCAAACTTCGGAAGTCTCCCCGGCTTTTTGAGATGATACTACCTTTTCGACAAAAAGTTTGCTGAAAACCCCACGGTGTAAGTAGAGCGCGATCGCCAGCATCATCAAGCTTACGATCAGTAAAATCGGGGGTTGCAGGATAACGCCAGAATGTAATCCCATAATCAAGAAAGTGATATGAAATGCGAAGGGTACCCAGAAGACCAACGGCTCCATCGGACGTTGGTTGAACTTAGGTTGCAAAGCCATCACCATCGCCAGGGCGCTGAGGAGCACAAATGCATTCGATGTCTCGGACAAACCGGCCGGCCACAGCACATAGACGATCAGCGCATTGGTACCCAATACTACCAGGGTACTCAAGGTAATTGCTCCCATGGGAGCAAGCCAACGACCAGCCCAACTTGGTAGATGTCTTAGCAATCGCAGCGCCGCTGAGAAGGAGAACACCACCCAAAACCAGGCCCAAAAGTTGGCATAGGGCACGCCGAAGTAGTTGAAGTTGAGTCCTTGCCCCCAATCCCACATCCCCACTCGAATGGCGATAGCGTCCATAGCCAGGTCGATGTTCAGAGCCAGCAAAGCATCCAACAGCGGGCGCGCCCACTCGGGCAGGCTGCTGGCATCCGAGAACAGCATGGCGCTGTAGATGATCACGCCCCATCCGATGCCAATACACAATGGAAGCGGCCCAATTTTTAGTATGAAGTTTCCATATTCATAGGCGCTCAATTGCATGATCGTGGCCCATTCCAGCAGCCAGCCAAATATCACCCCAGCAAACAAGACCCAGATAGCAGGCCAACCTCCATGACGCCAGGCGTACTTCAGGCAAAAATATAGCAAGATCAACATGACGATTTCAAAAGCGATCAGATAATAGCGTTGCATAGATGTCTACTTTAGATTGTTTCTGAGGTGCTTTATTTTACCTTTCTTTGACCAAATAGTGAGCGCACAAATGTTGTCCGAAAAAAGGGATGGGGAGTGGCTTAGCCCTCCCCATCCCTTTTTTCGGGTTCATAGTATGGCGAAGATGCAGTAGGGCGTGCCTTTGGGAGAGCGTTCCAGCCTGGCAACTTGTTCAACGGATTGACCGAGTTGCGAGGATAAAAATACAGCGTCCATTTGACACAGCTCGGGGTTTTCCGCCAGGACGGCGGCGTATGGACAATGACCTAAAATCACCCGCGGGCCTTCGGATGAGGCCTCCCAGCGGGCTTGATAATTCATCTCGTCCAGGCGGCGGACAGTTTGATTCAATCGTCCGATCAGGTTTGGGCTGAGTTCGGTATCCCCAAACAGGTGGGGAACGAGCCTGGCGAATTGATTCTCCAAATCCTTTTCTTCTTTTAGAATTTTTAGCAAGGCATCAACCAGGAGATCGATATTGTGATCCATCGCCTGATGGGTCAGGGCATAGAGCTTGGTAGGCCGCCCGCGTCCCTTGGGTGTGCGCGTGCCGACCACCTCGATCAGGTTCTGTTCCTCTAGCGTACTCAGGTGATGGCGGGCATTGGCCGGCGTCATGGGCAGCGCCCGGCTGATCTCCACCGCCGAGGCCATTTGACGGTTGCGAATATATTCCAGAATTTGTGTGCGCGTGTTTTGCATAGCTAGTTTGTGGTGCGAAACACGGTAGGAAAGCGCGTTTCATCGGATTTTATCTTTTTGTTTGAACCTTACCAACTTATCCTGATTTAGCAACAACGGATCATCCGATGTTTTTCAGGTTATTGGCGATAATGCCCCAACCGACCCATTTATCGAAGCCAGCTTCGCCGTGATCGAGACAACGATCCAGGTCGAAACAGCGTTTGAGGACACTGATGCGCCCTTCGACCCCATTATGCCAC
>JADHXE010000025.1 GCA_016783125.1 Anaerolineales bacterium | reverse complement strand
CAGCCATCCAGGCGCGACTTGACAAACTTGGCCGCGGTGCAAGCACCTGGATAGTGGTCAGCTCGGATCGTCAAGTTCAGGCCGCAGCACGTGCTGTGCATGCGAGAGTGATCAAATCAGAAGATTTTGCTGCCGAACTAGCTGCCCAAAATATTGAGCAGTTCAGCGGCATTGAAACCAGCGCGGAGATCAACATCAGCCCAGATGAAGTCGACGAGTGGTTGCGTTTGTTTGGCAGAGATGAAGGATAAAATCGAACATCACAGGGGCTATAGCGCATATTCTCGCAAATCTACGGCAACTTTGTCCTAAATATTTAATGTGATTTTAATGCAAATAAGATCAAAATGGTGTATATTATTAGTGTTGGTACCTGCCTCTCCTTTTATTGGTATCTTGCAGGTGTCAAACCACCATTTTCATGAATTGGCATGTCCCCCCATGTCAAAAAAAGATTGGTGGTCCTCCTAAAGAGACCGGCGAACGTGGAAACACGCTCGCCGGTCTTTTTTAATCTCCCCAATACATGATATTTGTCACTGTATTATTTGTGAAAATTTGAACTTACTCTTAGTTGTTTCCTATGTTATACTTCGGAAAGTCAGGAAAATAGCTCAATTATTAACACGGATTACCCTGAAAAATGGGTGAATCGTAACAAAATATAAGCAAACTAATTAAGGATTTCATATGCTCCTAGAGTATCTACCCATCGCTATCCTTATCGTTTTGGCCACCGGGTTAGCAAGTCTGGTGGTCATTTTAGGTCATTTATTCGGACCGAAACGTCAAACCGATGCCAAGGCCATGCCCTATGAATCTGGTATGAACCCTTATGGCCCTGGTACCCGGCGCATGTCCGTAAAGTTCTATTTGATCGCCGTTCTCTTCATCCTTTTCGACATCGAAATCATCTTCTTCCTTCCCTGGGCAGTCGTCCTGCGTGACTTCGTCGACAACAGCCTGGGGATTTTCGCGTTAGTAGAGATGTTTGTCTTCATCACCATTTTATTGGTAGGGTATGTGTACGCCTGGAAGAAAGGAGCCCTGGAATGGGAATAGAACAAAAACTAGGTAATATGGGTATTGTTACCACAACTTTAGAAAAAGCTGTTAACTGGAGCCGTACACGAGCGATGTGGCCGCTCTTATCGGGGTTGGCCTGCTGCGCGATTGAGATGATGGCTGCTGAGGCATCGCACTACGATATGAGCCGTTTCGGCATGGAGCTGATGCGCGCCAGCCCACGTCAGTCTGACCTGTTGATTGTAGCCGGCCGCGTGACCCGCAAGATGGCGCCAGTTGTACGCCGGCTTTATGACCAATTACCTGACCCGAAGTGGGTCATTGCCATGGGAGATTGTGCTTCATGTGGGGGAGTGTTCAACAATTACGCCATCGTTCAAGGTGTCGATGAAATTGTCCCTGTAGATGTATATATCGCCGGTTGTCCCCCTCGCCCTGAGGGACTCATCCATGGCATCCTCACCCTGTATGAAAAAGTAGAGAATGAGAAGCTTACAAAATGGAAGTAGGGATTAGGGAGTAGGGATTAGATCTATGAACGACAAACTCAACAAAGCCATCCAATCTATCAAAAAGAACTTTGGGGTAGAAGAGCATTTTTTCAGTGATGAGTATTCACTAATCATTGCCCCCAAAGATTTAGTTGCTATTTGCAGCACGCTGCGCGACGATTTTAAGTTCAATATGCTCTCCAGCCTGACAGCAGTGGATTATTGGCCCCAGGGTGACCCCAGGTTCCATGTGGTTTATCAACTGTATTCCATTGATGACAATATTACATTACGGCTGCGAGTGCCCGTCCCTGATGACGCTCCTACAATCCCCACTATAGAAGGGCTCTACCCTAACGCTAACTGGCACGAACGCGAACTCTGGGATATGTTCGGCATCAAAGCTGAAGGGCACTCTGATTTGCGCCGCATCTTGATGCCTTACGAGTGGGAGGGACATCCTCTACGCAAGGATTATCCCTTGGGGTATGAGGAAGTGCAGTTCACTTTCAACGCAGACAAAATCGACGAGAAAAAACCATACGTGAAAGAGTAAAACATGATACGTGATTTTTCACGCATCATTCAACGAGGTCCTTATGGTCCAACTTCAAGAAGTATCCTTAGATGAACTAAAACACCTGGTCTCCGACCGAGCTCTTCAGGGTGAGACCATGCTGCTCAACATGGGACCGCAGCACCCCAGCACCCACGGTGTGCTGCGCCTGATGCTGGAGCTCGATGGCGAGACCATCATCAATTGTGTTCCCGATATTGGTTTCCTGCATACGGGTATCGAAAAGAATATGGAAGCCAAACGCTACGAACAAGCCGAAGTAATGACTGACCGGCTGGATTATCTCAACACAGTAGGCAACAACCTGGTTTACTGCCTGGCTATCGAAAAGCTGGTTGATCTGGACGTTCCCCCACGGGCACAGGTTATCCGGGTCATTCTCGCGGAATTACAACGCATTGCTTCGCACCTGATCTGGTTGGGCACCCAATCGCTGGATCTGGCGGCCATGTCGATGTTCCTTTATTGCTTCCGCGAACGAGAAATGGTACTCGATATCCTCGAGTTGGTTTCCGGGCAGCGCATGATGACCACTTACATCAGGCCTGGTGGTTTGTGGCGAGACGTACCGGCAGAATTCTATGATGCCGTACGACAATTCCTTGATCATTTCCCCGCCCGCATCGAACAGTATCATGGCTTATTGACCAAGAATCCCCTCTTTGTTGACCGCACCAAGGGGATTGGTGTGATCTCTGCGGAAGACGCCATCGCCTGGGGGTTGACCGGCCCAACTTTGCGAGGTTCGGGTGTGGCTTATGACAATCGTAAAGTTCGCCCTTACTCAGGCTACGAAGAATACGATTTCGAGGTTCCAACTGAGTCTGCCGGAGATGTTTTCAGCCGATACATCGTGCGCATGGAGGAATACTATCAATCCTTAAGCATCATCAAGCAAGGACTAGAAAAACTCAAAGAGTTAGAAGGCGCTCCGGTGCGCAGTAACAACCGAAAATTCGTCCCGCCCCCCCGCTCGGAGCTGGGCACCAGCATGGAGGCCTTGATCCACCACTTCAAACTGTGGACAGAGGGTTTCAACGCTCCTGCAGAATATGTTTACGTGCCAGTGGCATCACCCCGCGGGGAGTTGGGTGTCTATCTCGAAGGAGACGGGGGCAACAAGCCTTATCGCGTGCACTGGCGCACGCCATCCTTCATCCACTTACAAGCTTTGCCCATCTTGAGCAAAGGCCTGCTGGTCGCTGACCTGGTGGCTATTATCGGCAGCATTGACATCGTTTTGGGAGATTCTGACAGGTGAACAAGATAGCAGAAAAATACGCAGACGAGATCCAAAAGATTATCGCTAAATATCCTCCAGAAGAGAAACGTTCGGCGGTGATGTCTTTGCTTTATATCGCACAACGCGAGGACGGGCATGTCAGCAAACAAGATATTAGCGAGATCGCTGAAATTCTGGAGATGACATCCACAGAGGTCGCTACACTGATCGGGTTTTACACCCTTTACTACGACAAACCTGGCGCTAAGTACCGCATCCAGATTTGCAATGACCTGCCTTGCGCCCTACGCGGCGCAGATGAGTTCATAACAAAGTTATGCGAGAAGCTAGGCATCCAGATTGGTGAAACCACCGAGGATGGTCTGGTCAGTGTGGAAGCAGTGATGTGTCTGGCAGCCTGCGATAAAGCCCCCATGTTTCAGGTACAAACCGGCGACGGGCTGGAATATCACGAACTTCAGAGCGTCGAAAGCACAATGGAATTGATCGAAAAGTGGAAAGCAGCCAGAGACAGCCAAGTATCTTGATATGATAGATATCACAAAGCAGGTTGACTATTGGAAAACTGGCGGAGAAAAGGACATAGAAATTGCGGAGCGTTTTATCAACCGTGATAAGGAATCTCTCTATTTTGAACAGGCTCAAGAGGTAATCGAATGGCTGATAAATCAGTTGTAAAGTCCATTCAAAAGTATTTACAGTACATCAAAAACCAAGGTATCCCAGTTCGTTTTGGCGTGTTATATGGTTCATACGTAAAGGAAAGTGTCCATGAATGGAGCGACATTGATTTATTGGTAGTGTCGCCTAAGTACGACAAGGAACAAACGAACGACGATATCGAGCAACTCTGGATGTTCGCCGCCCGGACCGACAGCCGGATCGAACCTATCCCAGTAGGCGAGCACCAATATGCTGAGGACGACAGCAGCGCTATTATCGAAATCGCACGACGCGAAGGAGAGATCATCTCCCTGGCAGAATAGGTTATCAGCACTATGAGCAAATACATATTACTTCGACATCGAGAAATTCCAGATATCAACAAGTTAGACGTTTATAAGAAAAACGGCGGCTTCGAGGCCTTCAGGAATGCTGTCACAGCGATGAAGCCTGACGAAGTTACCGAGATCGTCAAAACATCCGGGCTGCGCGGGCGTGGTGGAGCAGGTTTCCCCACCGGTCTGAAATGGTCCTTCATGGACAATAACAACTGGCCTCATTATGTGGTCGCCAATGCCGATGAATCCGAGCCGGGCACTTTCAAGGACCGTGAAATCATGGAAAGCAATCCCTTCCAATTCCTTGAGGGTGTTGCTATTTCATCTTACGCTGTGGGTGCCAATGCTGCCTATGTATACTGCCGGGGTGAGTTCTGGCAGGTAGCTCATTACCTCGACGAGAAGATCGCCGAACTTGAAGAAGCAGGCCTGCTTGGAGAGAATCTTTTCGGCACGGATTATTCCTTGCGCATCTATACCCACCTGGGAGCGGGCGCGTATATCTGCGGCGAGGAGACTGCGCTGCTGGAATCTATGGAAGGTAAGCGCGGACAACCTCGTCTACGCCCACCCTTCCCGCCTTCTTTTGGGCTGTATGGCAAACCAACGGTGGTCAATAATGTAGAGACCCTCACCAATGTACCGTTGATCATCACAAACGGTGGGCAGTGGTACAAAGATCTTGGAACCGAAGATACCACCGGAGTCAAGGTTTTCAGCCTCTCTGGCCGAGTCAAGGAACCTGGCAACTATGAGCTGCCCTTTGGCACCACCTTCCGCGAGCTGATTTACGAACACGGCGGCGGCATTATCGATGACCGTCCCGTCCGCGCCATTATGGCCGCGGGCGCTTCTTCAGCGCTGATCGTCGCTGACGATAAAGCCCTCGACACTCCTATGGATTACGCTTCGGTGCGCGAGTTGAATGCCGATCTTGGCTCTGCATCCATAATCGTCATCGACGACACGGTGAGCATCGACTGGGTTCTCAACAAAACCGTCCACTTCTTCAAACATGAGTCTTGCGGCAAGTGCACACCCTGCCGCGAGGGTAATTACTGGATGAGCCATATCATCGAGCGCATTCACGATGGCGAGGCCACTCAGAACGATGTCGAACTGTTGCACAGCGTTGCCAATCAGATTCAAAATAAGTGCTTGTGCGCCTTGGGCGAATTCTCCATCCAAGCTGTGATGACAGGTATCGAACGCTTTCCGCAAGATTTTGAGGCTGCGGTTAAATAAACTGCCGCAGAGCGCACAGAGTTCACTGAGAAAAAATCCGAACTCAGAGATCTCTGTGATCTCAGTGGCAAAATGACGCAATAACATACACGAATTTCGTGGAGTTTCTATGACAAAACAAGTCACACTAACCATCGACGGTAAGCTAGTCACTGTTCCGGAAGGCACTCTAATCGTCGACGCTGCCAAGAAGATCGGCATCGACATCCCCGTCTTCTGCTACCACCCCAAGATGGAACCGGTGGGCATGTGTCGGATGTGCCTTGTCGATATTGGACGCCCGATTATAGACCGGGAAACCAAACAGCCCGTTCTCGAAGATGATGACTCGCCTAAGATTCAGTTCGGGTGGAAACTGGAAACCGCCTGCACAGTGCCCGTCTCCGAGGGTATGGTGGTCGAGGGGATGACCGAGAAAGTGCAACAAGGGCGGAAAGAGATCGTTGAACTCTTGTTGACCTCTCACCCGTTGGATTGCCCAATCTGTGACAAGGGCGGCGAGTGCCCATTGCAGAACTTGACCATGGCGCATGGCCCCGGCGAGAGCCGTTTCATCTACGATGATAAAATTCATTTCGACAAAAACGCCCCCCTGGGCGATCTCATCTGGCTGGATCGTGAGCGCTGCATCCAATGTGCGCGCTGCATCCGCTTCCAGGAAGAAATCGTCGATGACGCCGTGCTGGAGTTCTTCAACCGTGGGCGAGCCACCGATATTATCACTCACTCTGAGCCCGGTTTCGATTCTTATTGGTCGGGCAACACAACAGATATTTGTCCCGTCGGGGCTTTGACCACTGCTGACTTCCGCTTCAGCGCACGTCCCTGGGAACTAAAAAACGCTGCCTCGATCTGCACCCACTGCGCCGTAGGCTGCAATATGACCTATAACACCCGCCGCGAGGCCAAATCCGGCGGTGATATTGTGATCAAACGGGCTATGCCCCGGCAGAACGAGTGGGTCAATGAATTGTGGATTTGCGACAAAGGCCGTTTCGCGTATCATTTCACCGACAGCGAAGATCGCCTGACCCAACCGTTAATCCGTAAAGATGGGCAATTGACCCCCACAAGCTGGGATGAAGCCCTGACACTGGTGGCAGATCAATTCAAAAACGCCGGAGAGGGGCTGCTGACCCTGGTCAGCGGACGCCTGCCAAACGAAGACCTGTTCAATCTGAAGAAATTAGCCGATGGACTTGGCGGCAAGGCTGGTTTGTACTCCTATATGGCCGGCGGTGACCTGGTTGCACAAGTTGGTCTGGGCGAAGGTTCCAATCTCGCTGATCTCGGCGAGGGCGATGCCATCGTCGTAGTTGCTTGTGATCTCGAAGAAGAAGCTCCGGTATGGTGGCTGCGGGTCAAGGCTGCTGCTGAACGCGGCGCCAAATTGACCGTCGCCAACCCGCGCCCCACAAAACTTGATCGCTATGCAACAGATATTATTCGTTATGCGTATGGCGAAGAAGTAAGCGCTGTAGGACAGGTTGACAACCTGTCCCACGCAGAAAACGCGGTGATCTTCTTCGGCTCCGAGGGTCTTGGTTTAGAAGGCTCTGCTGCGCTAGCACAAGCTTGCGCCAATCTGCTGATCAATACAGGACACACTGGCAAAGCCAACAACGGCCTGATCGGTGTGTGGCCGCACGCCAACACCCAGGGCGCCTGGGATATGGGCTTCCGCCCCGGCACAGATTTGGCTGAGGCCAAAGTGCTATACATCGCTGGAGCGGACCCCGTGGGTGACGATCCGGCATTCGCTGAGACGATCACCAAAGCTGATTTCGTGGTTGTGCAGGAATTGTTCCTCACCGAAACCGCCGAACTTGCTGACGTGGTGCTCCCCGCTCAGGCACAAACCGAGCGTGAAGGCACCTACACATCCGGCGAACGGCGCGTACAGCGTTTCTACCCCATCGTGCTGCCCAAATGCGAAACCCGCCCCGACTTCGACATCGCCGCCCAGATTGGGGCCAAAGTCGGCGTGGAACTCAAAGGACGCTTCCCCTCGCTCGTGCTGCCACAATTATGCGCTGAGATCACCAGCTACTCGGAGATCACTTACCAGAAACTGGCCGAGGTGACCGAACAATGGCCCATCGTTGGCCGCGGCGATCTGTACTACGGCGGCACAGGTTATGAGAATAATCAGGGTTTGGGGATTCAGTTGACCCCGCAAGGTGGTTTTGAGACTTCCGAAGTGCTTCGCAAAAACTTCGGAAATCTACCCGAGGCTGATATCATCGCTGTGCCCATTACCCGCCTGTACGACCGCGGGGGTATGGTTGCCCCTTCGGAAGTACTGCACCCCCGTCTTCCTGAGCCGTTTATCCTGGTAAATCCCAAGGATTCCCAAACGCTGAAAGCCGCCGACGGTATGATGGTGGGGATCAGCATCGACGGTGGAAAGTCAAGCAATGTAGTCATCCGGGAAGATGAGAGCGTTCCGCAAGGCGTAGCTCTCGTCCCCCGCAGCATGGGTGTGCCGATTGATAGGCCTAGTGTCTTTGAAATTAGAATTGCCGAATCAGCAATGGTCTAATTTACGAAAACGTTCTAACGTTAGAGCGTTCAACGTTTTGAGGTAACTTATGGAACCAGCATTAATCATCGAATGGGTAATCAAATCCGCAATCTTGCTCTTGTTTGGCGTCATGGGCTTTGCTTATCTAACCTATTACGAACGCCGAGCCTTGGCCCGCATCCAGGTGCGCATCGGCCCCAACCGGGCCGGCCCCTTTGGGCTACTACAGCCCGTGGCGGATGGCATTAAATTGATCTTCAACGAGGAATTGATTCCCGCTCAAGCTGACAAAAAAATGTTCGTCCTGGCGCCGATCATCACCGTGCTCCCGGCGTTGATCATTTGGGCGGTAATCCCCTGGGGACGTCAGGTTATCATCGCGGGACGAGAGATCAATCTTTATCTATCAAATGCCAATGTGGGCGTACTCTACCTGACAGCTGTGGCATCCATCGCAGTGTACGGGATTGTGATCGCCGGTTGGTCGTCGAACAACAAATATGCCCTTTTGGGCGGCTTGCGCTCCACAGCGCAGATGGTCAGCTACGAATTGGCTCTTGGCCTGTCCTTCGTTGGGCCAATCATTCTGGCCGGCTCGATGAGCCTGGTGGATATCGTCGAAGCCCAAAGAAATGTTTGGTTTGCAATTCCCCAATTTGTGGCTTTTATCATCTTCTTGATCGCTGGTCTGGCTGAGATCAATCGTTCACCCTTCGATATGCCCGAAGCCGAGCAAGAGATTGTGGCAGGTTACCACGCCGAATACTCGGGCATGAAATTCGCCCTTTTCTTCATGGCTGAATATATCAAGATGATCGCCATCGCTGCTATCGGCGCCACGCTGTTCCTGGGCGGTTATCGATTGCCCTTTATTGATATTCCATCATTCCTGGAGCCTATGGTTCTCTTTATAAAAATCCTGATCTTGCTCTTCGGAATAATTTGGGTACGGGCCACTCTGCCCCGCTTCCGCTACGACCGTTTGATGGCCTTTGGCTGGAAAATCCTGCTACCCCTTTCCCTGGTGAATGTTTTTGTAACAGCCGTAATATTGGTATTCAAAGGGTAATTACTAATCCATACGGGAGAGTTCCCGAAAAAAGGGTAGTAGATCGAGGAGAAACAAAGGAGATAATACATGGCGTTCCCAGAACGAGCCCGTGTTCAAGAAATATTCAGAGGGATGTGGATCACCTTCAAATCCATGTTCGAAAAGCCGGTGACCATCCAATATCCGGAAGTCAAACGGGCTGTTCCGGCCCGCTTCCGCGGCCGTCATGTTCTAAATCGCTATGAGAACGGCCTCGAGAAATGCATTGGATGCGCTCTATGTGCAGCAGCCTGCCCGTCAGATGCTATCTTCGTCGAAGCTTCAGAAAATACTGATGATGTGCGCTTCGCCCCTGGGGAGCGCTACGCCAGCACCTACGAGATCAACATGCTGCGCTGCATTTACTGTGGATTTTGTGAGGATTCCTGCCCCACAGAGGCGATTACACTCGAAGATAATTACGAGTTATCTTTCTCCAGCCGTGCAGATGCCATCTACACAAAAGAGAGACTACTGGTCCCGGTACCTGAGAATGGTAAACCCACCCCGCAAGAAGTAGAGTCGGGGATATTCACCCGCTCCGTGCCGGTAATGGCAGACCCGACGGATTAGTGAACGGTGAACAGTAAACAGTGGGCAGTAATCAGTACACTGTTTACTGGGTACTGGATACTGAATACTGACAACTGGTAACTGACTATGACACCTGAATTGATTACTTTCATCTTTCTCGCTTTGATTGCTGTGGCCTCTGGGTTGGGGATGCTTTTCAGCCGCAACGCTATTTATTCTGCCCTGTTCTTGATCATCAATTTCGTCACAGTGGCCATCTTCTACCTGCTACTGGGCGGCGCATTTATTGCTGTCAGTCAGGTAGCCGTATACGCCGGTGCGATCATGGTGCTTTTCCTATTTGTGATCATGCTATTGGGCGCAGAAAAACTCGGCAAAAACGAAAGCCTGGCCTGGCAGCGCCCCCTGGCGATCATTCTTGGTTTGGGCTTGATCGTCGAGACCCTATACGTGCTTTTATTCCAGGCACGCGAAATCGTCCCAACAGCAAATCTCCCGGAGGGCTTCGGCAGTCCGGCATCCATCGGCGATGTACTGTTCAGAGAATACCTGCTGCCCTTCGAAGTGACCTCGATTTTGCTGTTGGTTGCCATGATTGGCGCGATTGTGTTGACACGGAAAGAGAAATCCTAAACTAAGCTCTATTAGAGAAAATTTTACATGGCAAAGCGCGATCGAATTCTAGAACGCATCCTACAAGGAACATCTGATGCAAATATCCCTTTCAACGCACTCTGCCAAATATTATCCAGCCTGGGCTTTGATGAACGTATCCGTGGCAGTCACCATATCTTTACAAAGGATGATGTTATAGAAATCATCAACATTCAGCCGAAAGGTTCGAAATCAAAAGCATATCAAGTCAAACAGGTTAGAGACATCATCCTGAAATACAAAATGCTAGGAGACGACTAATGGTCCGATATGAAATGATTATTTACTGGAGTGAAAAGGACAAAGCATTTATCGTCGAAGTCCCAGAGTTGTCCGGATGTATGGCTGATGGCGAGAGCTATGAAGAAGCAATTGCTAACGCACAGATCATTATCCAAGAATGGATTGAAACTGCTAAAGAATTAGATCGTCCCGTACCAGAACCGAAAGGGCGATTGATCTACGCCTAGTTGGAGAAAACTATGCTCCCTATATCTTATTATGTAGGCTTATCCGCAATTTTATTTTCTATCGGTGCGCTAGGCGTATTGATTCGACGTAACGCTATCATCATCTTTATGTCGATTGAATTGATGCTCAACGCGGCCAATCTGGCCTTTGTAGCCTTTGCCCGGGCTCACGAAGCTTTGAGCGGCCAAGTCTTCGTCTTCTTCGTGATGACGGTGGCGGCTGCGGAAGTTGCCGTCGGTCTGGCCCTGATCGTGACGATCTTCCGCAACAAGCAAAGCATCGACGTCGATCAGATGAGCAGTTTAAAAGGATGATTGGGGATTGGTATATTGGAAATTGGTAAATTGGGAGATGGGTTCACCAATTTACTAATCTACCAATTACCAATATACCACCTCACGAACAGAGAGAAAAATTATGGTACTTAGCGAAATCGTAACAAGTGGACCGGATTTCTTCTACCTGGCACCCTGGGTAGTCTTTTTCCCGGTGATTGGGTTGCTGATCAATATCATTTTTGGCGGCCGCATGGGTGAGAAAGCTATCGGTACTGTCGCCAGCACGGCTTCTGGCTTGACCTTCGTTGTCGCGGTGCTGTTGGTACTGTCTTTGCGTGCTCACCCCGAAGGAGCCACCATCCCCCTGGCAGAATGGATCGCCATTGGTGACTTACAGATCGATTGGGCTTTCCGGGTAGACACCCTCTCGGTCACGATGATGATGGTGGTGGGCGGGGTCGGCACCCTGATCCATATCTACGCCATCGGCTATATGCACGAAGATGTGCGCTATAAGAATGACCCTGGTAGATACCAGCGCTTCTTTGTCTTCTTCAACCTGTTCATCGCCGCCATGATGATCCTGGTCAGCGGAGACAATTACCTGATGCTCTTCGTCGGTTGGGAGGGTGTTGGTTTATGCTCCTACCTTTTGATCGGTTTCTGGTATGACAAAGACACCCTGGGTCGTTACAGCATTGATAATGCACAAGCTGGCAAAAAAGCATTCATCACCAACCGTATCGGCGACTTCGGCTTCTTGATCGCTGGCTTCCTGATGTTCTGGGCTTTCAAGAGCGTGCAGTTCGATACTGTCTTCGAAGCTGCCCATCATATCGCAGAAACTCAGACCGGGATGATCCTAGCGATCACACTGTTCATGCTGCTGGGCGTGGCCGGAAAATCAGCGCAGATTCCGCTCTTCGTGTGGCTGCCGGACGCCATGGCTGGCCCTACTCCGGTGTCAGCCTTGATCCATGCTGCCACGATGGTCACTGCGGGTGTTTATTTGGTAGCCCGCTCAGCACCGCTCTATACGCTTGTGCCCGCAGCACAGGGAACAGTCGCCCTGGTTGGAGGAATCACCGCCCTGTTTGCGGCGACTATCGCTGTAGGTCAATACGACATCAAAAAAGTGCTGGCCTACTCCACCATCAGCCAATTGGGTTTCATGGTGGCGGCGGTCGGGATGGGCGCATTCGTAGCCGGGATGTTCCACCTGGTGACGCACGCTTTCTTCAAAGCGCTGCTCTTCCTCTCGGCTGGTTCGGTGATTTTGGGCGTTGAACGCGGTCATCACCATGCTGCCCATGGACATCACGATGAACACGACGACCACGCTCATGATCATGAAGAAGTATTCGACCCCGGTGATATGCGCAATATGGGCGGTATGCGCAAAACCATGCCGGTCACTTTCTGGCTGTACCTGAGCGGGACTGTGGCCCTGGCTGGCATATTCCCCTTCGCCGGCTTCTGGTCGAAAGACGAGATTTTAGCCGAAGCTTCTGCCCTGAACTTCACTGTATATATCCTGTTAGCGATTGCTGCTTTCTTCACCGCTTTCTATATGGGCCGCCAGATTTGGATGGTCTTCTTCGGAGAACCCAAGCACGAAGCTGCTGAACACGCCGAAGAGAGTCCCCCCGTGATGACCGTACCGCTGATGGTTCTGGCTGCGCTCTCGATCCTTGGCGGCGCTCTCAATCTCCCCGGTGTAGGAACCTTCACCCACTGGCTGGAGCATACATACGACAAATTCTCTGCGATGCACCTGCACCACGGAGAATTCAATCTCACCGTGGCGATCACCTCGACGGTGCTGGCCCTGGTCGCCATTGGCATTTCCTGGATGCTCTACGGGCGCAAACCCCAAACTCAGGGACAACCTGACCCACTCAAACGGATTCTGGGCCCCATCTTCACTGGCATGGAGAACAAATGGTGGATCGACGAGCTCTATTGGGCAGTCATCCTCAATCCCTATATCGTCATAGCCCGCTTCACCGCCGATGTAATCGACTGGCGCTTCTGGCATGATTGGTTCCATGACAAAGTCATCGCCGGGAGCTTCCAATGGTTCAGCCGCACATTCTTGGATAGCTGGGTCGACCAGCGCGGCATCGACGGCTTCGCCAACGGCCTGGCTGAGGGCACGAAAGAACTGGCCCAACGCCTGAGCGGCATCCAAACCGGTTTTGTACGCAACTACGCTCTATCGGTATTCATCGGCGTAGTTGTCATACTTGGATACTTAATTTTGCAATAAATGAAATTATTTCACCGCGAAGACGCACACTGTGTGGCCCTTTGGGCAGAACGCTAAGTTTGATTACGAGTTCTTTGCGTACCATTGAAATTCTTCGCGATCGGCCATAGGCCCGCATAGCGTAGCGTCTTAGCGGTTCAACGAAATAAATTGATGGACGAGGATAAATTATGAACCCAGTTTTGCATCCCCTTACCCTGGTGACTTTCTTCCCCCTCTTGGGCGTATTCGTTTTGTTGTTCATCCAACCGGAACGCAAAAACGCCCAGCGGTGGACGGCGCTGATCACATCCTTGATTACTTTCGGCATCTCGATGTGGCTGTTAGCCGAATTCAATGCCAAAGACCCAGACCTACAGATGGAGATCAACCTGCCCTGGATCCAGGTGGCCGGTTGGAATATCAGCTACTACCTGGGCGTGGACGGTTTGAGCATCCTGCTCGTGCTGCTGACCACCTTCCTGACTCCGATTTCCATCCTCTCGACCTGGACTGCCATCGAAGATCGGGTGAGAGATTTTATGCTCTTCTTCCTGCTGCTGGAAGTTGGCATGACCGGCGTCTTCTTAGCGCAAGATTTGTTTCTGTTCTACGTCTTCTGGGAATTCACCCTGGTACCGATGTACTTCCTGATCGGCATCTGGGGCGGCCCAAATCGCATGTACGCAGCCATCAAATTCTTCCTGTACACCATGGCGGGTTCACTGCTGATGCTGCTGGCTATCCTGTGGCTGGGCATCTACCAGGGCACCTTCTCCGTACCTGAATTGATCGCCAAGGGCGGCATCCCCGCAGACATTCAATTGTGGCTCTTCCTGGCCTTTGCGGCTGCATTCGCTATCAAAGTGCCTATGTGGCCGCTGCATTCGTGGCTTCCAGACGCCCACGTGGAAGCGCCCACCGCAGGTTCAGTCATCCTTGCAGGTGTCTTGCTGAAGATGGGTACTTACGGCTTCGTGCGCTTCAACATTCCACTCTTCCCTGTGGCAGCCGTGAAAGTCGCTCCTTGGATGGCGCTGCTGGCCGTAATAGGAATCATCTATGGCGCGGCGGTCTCTTATGCCCAGAAAGATATCAAGAAGCTGGTCGCCTATTCATCCGTCAGCCACCTGGGCTTTGTGATGCTGGGCCTCTTCGCCCTCAACCCCCAGGGAATCCAGGGCGGCATTTTGCAGATGATCAACCACGGTTTGAGTACGGGCGCATTATTCCTCCTGGTGGGTATGATCTATGAACAGACTCATACCCGCGACTTCGCCGTCTATGGCGGCCTGTGGAAATTGACACCAATTTATGGAACCCTGATGCTGATCGTGGTGCTATCTTCGATGGGCTTACCCGGGTTGAACGGCTTCGTCGGTGAATTTGCCATCCTGCTGGGCGCTTTCGGCTCGGCTGCTATCGGCAGCCCCTGGTACGCCGGGTTCGCCGCCATCGGCGTAATCCTGGCGGCGGTTTATTTGCTATATATGTTCCAGAAAATGTTCCTGGGACCTGAGGGCTCCGTCGTCGAAGAAGTGAAGAAACTCGGCCACAGCATCAAGGATCTAAACAAGCGTGAGATCGTCACTCTGGTACCCATCCTGGTGCTCATCTTCTGGATTGGCCTGTACCCCAAGCCCTTCTTCGCTCTGATAGCTCCCGCTGTTGATAAGCTAGTGGCTGCGGTGCAATCTGCGGCGGCTGTGGCGATGTATTAAACGGTCAAAAAACCCTAAGGGTTTCGCACCTCATGTGTATTGCGGAGCATTTCAATAAACCCTTAAGGTTTAGACATCAAAGAGAGATTCAATGACAACAACTGATTTCCTCTCCATCCTCCCAATCACCATCCTGGTAGCCTGGGCCAGCATCCTTTTACTGGTGGATGTATTCACCAACAAGCAAAAATGGCTCACTCCCCTATTAGCAGCCATCGGCCTCACGGTTACGCTAGCTTTCTCTATCACCCAATCAGGGAACGCCTACGCGGGCTTCAACGGCATGGTGGTTGTGGACGGCTTCACCTCTTTCCTCAACGTACTCTTCGCCATCAGCGGGTTGGCAGGCATCGCCCTGGCCTATGACTACAACAAACGCATGGGGTTGGAGCGCGGTGAATACTATGTTCTGCTGTTATTTTCTGTCAGTGGGATGATGCTGATGGCCGCGGCGGCTGACCTGATTGTGGTATTCCTGGCCCTGGAGCTGCTCTCTATTCCGCTCTACGTTTTGGCAGGGTTCGCCCGCCCCAAGCTGGACTCTGAAGAGGCAGCTCTGAAATACTTCCTATTGGGCGCCTTCGCGGGTGGGTTTGTAGTTTATGGCGTAGCGCTGGCTTTTGGCGCCACCGGCTCCACAGCCCTCGGTGAGATCATGGCCGCCGTCAATACCGGCACCGCTGATATGACCCTGCTCCTGATCGGCTCGGCGCTGATCCTGGTAGGCTTCGGCTTCAAAGTAGCTGTGGTTCCCTTCCAGATGTGGACCCCCGATGTCTATCACGGGGCTCCTTCGGCAGTGACGGCCTTCATGGCCGTGGGCGCTAAAGCAGCCGGTTTCGCCGCCCTGTTGCGAGTGTTCGTGGCAGCCTTACCCACCCTTTACGAAGAACTTGTCCCAGTAATGTGGGTACTGGCCGCTCTGACGATGTTCGTAGGAAATATCGTTGCCATCGCCCAGAGCAATATCAAGCGCATGCTGGCCTACTCCAGCATCGCTCACGCCGGCTACATTTTCATGGCCCTGGTGGCATTCGGTCAGCAGGCCGTTGCTCCTGATGCTGTAGCTGCTGCCTTGTTCTATCTACTGGCATACGCGGTTACCAACTTCGGTGCCTGGAGCGTGGTCATCGCGCTGGAGAAAGCCGAAGGTAAAGGTCTGCAATTGGATGACTATGCTGGGCTTGGCCGTAAATATCCCGCTTTAGCCGCTGCGATGTTGGTCTTCATGCTTTCCTTCACCGGCATTCCGCCCACACTGGGATTTGTTGGCAAATTCTTCCTCTTCCGCATTGTCCTGGAAGCCGGCTTTGTCTGGTTAGCCATCATCGGCGTGCTGACTTCGCTGATCTCAGCATACTACTATCTGCGCGTATTGGTGATCATGTACATGCGCGACGGCGAACCGGAAATCAGCAGCCCGGTTCTGCTCAAACTAACCACCGGATTAACTGCCGTCGGTACAGTAGTTTTGAGCATCGTCGCGGTGCCGCTGTTCCAATGGGCCAGCCAGGCGGTGATGAAGTTATTTTGATAGCCCCAAACTATTCCAAAAAAACCTCAAGCTAAAACTTGCGGGCTTTTTGTTGGCTTGAATTCTAAACTAGCCTCTGATAGAATGCATTCAAGCCCGGAGGAACTATGATACTAAAGTCTTTCGAAGGCATCTATCGAAACGGTCGCGTCGAACTCAATGAAATACCAAGCAATATGAGTGATGAGACGCCAGTTATTGTCACTTTCCTAAAATCAGAACAAATTGACTTACGATCACGTGGAATTAGCGAAGAACAGGCTGCGTATTTACGTGCTAGTTTAGCAACATTTGCAGAGGATTGGGACAGCAATGAAATGGGGATTTATGACAACTATGACGCAAACAAAGCTCAACTACCATCGCGGTGACGTTGTACTCGTTCTCTTTCCTCATTCTGATCTTCGCACAGCCAAAACACGCCCAACACTAATTGTTCAAGCAGATGACTTAGATACAGGACTCCATCAAATTATCGTAGCAATGATAACGAGCAGGATAGATCGGGGGAATCATCCAAGTCGAGTTACTATAAAACTGTCAACAAATGAAGGGAAGAATTCTGGCCTGCTAACTGATTCCGTGGTGTTGACTGATAATTTGGCGACAATTGCAGATTTCGCAGTTGACCGGAATATAGGGAATATCCCTATGGATAAAATAGATGAAGCCCTCCGACACTCTTTAGGGCTATCCCAAGATTGATCCATCCAGGCACCAAAGGAATATCCAAATTCAAAGCGGGATGCATCTGTAACGTGCATCCCGCTTTTTATTCTCAATATTCACAATGGTTATCTCTCGCTATACCATCTCCTCCAACAACTCACGGTAATATCGATAATTCTCAAAAGGAATATATTCCCGCACACGGCCATCCAAAAGGGGCACATATCCACCCTGTTCCAGCAATCGAGGCACAACTCGCTCAACTTCTCGCCGGATGGACTCTTTATCTCCTAACAAGGTATCCAGGTCGATGCCAGCGATCAAACGCAAATCGCGCCCAAACTCACGGCGGATATCTAGATAATCCATCGCATCAGGCTCAACTTCACAGGCCCACAAACAATTGATGCCGTATTTAACCGCGCCGGGTAAGATTACTCGGCTATTGGCATAAGTACGCAAGATGAGAGTCTCTATGCCATGTTGTTTAATGACGTCCATCAGAGGCCGAAGACTCTTGAGCACAAATTCCTCATGCATTTTGGGCGAGACTAAGGGGCCGTCATTACCGCCAATCGGCTCACTGAAGACGATTGCATCAACAGTTACATCCTGCAAGATGCGATCAGTCGATTTGGCTGCGAACTCTCCATGGAGGTTCATTAACTCTTTTACAAAATCAGGCGCATCGCTAAGCAAATACATCAATTCTTCAAATCGATCCCACCCATCAACACCCATCGTCAGAAATAATCCCTCGTGGACACGCAGCATGAGGGAATAATCACGATTTTGCAAACCACGCACACGTTTCAACCAATTTTCAGGCAAGCGGACAGGGTCATCTGCATCCAAACTGGCGCGCAATTGATCCAACTCAGCCACAGTCGTCGGCCATTTTTCTAAGGAGGGGTGAGGGTCTAAATCAAGATATATTTCCTCACGCCGATCATAGGTGAACTTTTTAGCAAGATCCTTTTCGTTTTTAAATCCCCGCAGCTTCCACTCTTTGAACACACCAGAGCGGAGCCCTTCCGCAAAAAGTGGCGCCCGGTCAGGGGTTTCATTACGCATTGTTTCAAGAAATCGTTGACGACTGTTCATAGTTCAATCTCCTGAACGATCCTCCAGCAGTAAGCGTGATTTTTCCACACAAGAGTCATGATGCTGCACCCACCCCAGACCGCTGCGCCCCACGATGATCCCAACGATGATCTCCCCCACCATGATGGGCAGGCGCAAACGTTTAAAGCGCGATAGCGTGAAGGGAACGATGAAAGCTAAAAATACAACAATTAGCAAAGGGTAAAAAGACAGAGATTCTTCCATAATTAAATTCGCCGAGGCCTCCGCCGATTCATCATGAGACTCTCGCGCACATCTTCAGGATAGAATGAGAGAGCCTTTTCCAGCAAACTCATCAATTCATTCAAGAACGGATACCGCGGGTTGAACAAATACAGGCGGGTTCGTCCCGCTGTACGGCTAACCAACACACTGCCAAGCTCCAATTTTTCCAGTTGCTTTTGAATGGGATTCAGATCAGTATCAAAAAACCTTGAAATCTCTCTGGCATAACCTTCATCGCGCGCCAGAAGAAATATTAAAACTCGTTCAGCACTTACAGACCCGAGAAGTGGCTCTAACATTCCGATCACCTATGGAATCGTCATCGACCTACACAAAAGGTCATATGACCTACAATATGGGTCATTATAGCATAGAAGCTTAGGAACGGTGATTAAATAACTTGCCCGTTCCAAGATAAGCGCCCTGAGCGGAATGGAATGCAGTCGAAGGGTGCGGCTACTGTGAAACCCGCTTCTTCGACTGCGCAAGCTCCGCTCAGAATGCTTGTCGGTTTGCCCAAATGGGAAAGTTATTTAATCACGATTCCTTAGCTTCCCCCTGAAGAATCCCCATAAAGCTTTCGGTGAACGATACTCAACGCCCGCACCTGATCTACAGCCCGATAAGACGAGCGCACCAACGGCGCACTCTCCACCCATTGAAAGCCAATCTCCAGGCCGAATTCTTTGAGTTCTTCGAACTCCTCTGGCGTGTAATAGCGTTCGATGGGCAGGTGCTTGCGGCTGGGCTGCAAGTACTGACCGATGGTCAAGATGTCCACGCCCCAATCGCGCAAATCGCGCATCGTAGCTTGGACTTCATCCATGCCCTCACCCAAGCCCAGCATGATGCCTGACTTCGTGAGCACTTCAGGGTCGAGCTGCTTCGCATGGCGTAGGGTGGCTTCAGCCCAGGCGTAGTTATCTTGAGGCTGCACGCCCTTGAATAAGCGCGGCACGGTCTCCACGTTGTGATTGAGTATCTCGGGGCGGGCTTCCATGACAATGCGCAAAGCTTCTACACTCCCTTTGAAATCGGGAATCAGCACCTCAATCGAACACCCCGGCTGGAGCTCGCGGATGCGCCGGATAAGCATGGCGAAAATCGGCGCGCCGCCATCGCGGCGGTCATCGCGGTTGACGCTGGTGATCACGGCGTGTTTGAGCTTCATCTGCGCCACGGCCTGGGCGATGCGCTCTGGCTCATTCCAATCCAAGAACGCGGGTTTGCCATGTTTGATATCGCAGAAACCGCATGTACGCGTGCAAACATCACCTAACATCAAAAACGTGGCTGTGCCCGCTCCCCAGCACTCCCCCAAATTTGGGCACATAGCTTCTTCGCAAACTGTGTGCAAAGATTTGGCCCGCATCAAATGCTGCACTTCCTGATAAGTCTCTCCCATAGGGGCGCGCACCTTGATCCAAGGCGGTCGCCGCTTAGGCGTGGTATCGATGTCTTCGGGCTTCACCCGGTCACGAGTGGCGATAACAGGCATGGTGGTGTCTCCTTGATAACTGCAAATCGTTTCTAATTCTACCCCGCCGATCCACTTTGATCAAATTAGAGGAGTATATGAAATTCCCCAAAAAGAGGAACACGGATCCTTGAAGGAACCGTGTTCCTAGATTTTCTTTACCCTGAGGCGGATACCGCTCACGGACAGGACTTCCACGCGGGAACCTGGGGTGATCGGCACTCCCTGGGCGGATTCTGCGCTCCAAAGCTCGCCCCCCATTTGCACAGAACCAGACCCGAGGGCAGGAATCTCATCTTTGACTACACCCACGCGTCCAACCAGGGCTGCGCGTCCTGTACGGATGGGAGTCTTTTGTGCCCGAACGGCGAAGGCCAGCGCCACGGCGAACATCCCCCCAGTAATTAAAGAACTCACAATCACCAGGGGCACCGAAACACGCTGAAATTGCGGCGTGGCCGGAGAATTGAATAACACTAATGCCCCGACAATCAGAGAACCAACACCCGCGGCGGTCAAGGCTCCGTGCGTGGGTGCTTTGATATCCAAAATAAAGAGCACAAAAGCCGTCACCAAAAAGATCAACCCAAACCAGTTGACCGGCAGAACTCCCAACCCGTATGCCGCCAGAGAAAGGCAGACAACGCCAATGAAACCCGCCACCCAACCGCCAGGGTTAGAAAGCTCAATCAAGATGGACTGAACGCCGATGGTCAGCAAAATAAAGACGATATTGGGGTTGGTAAGAACGACGAGAAGCTGCTCGATTAACGTCAGATCCATACGGGAAACCTCGGCGTTGGCAGTATGCAATGTGCGTTCGCCCTCTAAGGTTTCAACCGTGAAACCATCCAACTGGCTGAGCAGATCATGGACATCATTAGCGATGATATCAATTAATCCGGCATCCAGAGCTTCACTTGCCGAAACTGCTGTAGCCTTTTCGATAGTCGCCTCAGCCAACGCTACCGCCTCAGCGCCGCGCCCCTCGGCGAGAGAACGCACCTGGGCCTTGAGAATCTCTTTGACTTTGGTTTCCATGGTTTCGCCAATATCTTCCCCCTGAGCGCCCACCGGGCTGGCCGCGCCGATAGCCGTCTCGGGGGCCATGGCGGCCACATGCCCGGCCAGGGTGATTACCGTCCCCGCACTGCCAGCGATTGCGCCACGCGGGGCAACATAGACCACCACAGGGATTTTGCTCCCGCGGATGATCTCAACGATATCGGTCATCGTGTCAACACCGCCTCCAGGGGTATTGAGTTGGAAGATCAATACCTCAGCGTCGCGCTGTTCAGCCAGTCGAATGCCGCGTGCCAGATATTCACCCATGGTTGGTGTGACGGCACCGTCCGCTGTGAGCACCATCGCCAAGGGGACATCAGCTTGCGCTTGAGCCTTTGCAGTGGGAACAAGAAGAAATCCCACCGAGAGGGCAAGCAGCCAGACAACGCCAAACAAGTATCTAAGTTTATTCACTATTCACTCACCATAATCCACTAAATGCAAAAATCATCATCTCAAAAAAAGGGGGACGAACACGGTTCCTGGCGCGCCAACACCCGCTCAAATCTCTGCCCAGGAACCGCGTTCGTGTCATCCACGAATTATTGCGATAATACCGCAGCAGCCTGCTCAATCCAGCTCGTGGGATCAGGAGCACGGCCCGTGGCAGCCCGGAAGATTTCCTGGGCCTCTTCGGGCTTCATTTTCGCCAGTTGGGTAAAAGTTGTTACACCAACATCCATCAACACAGACGCGTATTTAGGGCCAACGCCATCGATGCGGGTTAGATCGTCGGGTTCAGATGGTACGGCCTCAGCCTTTGGGGCAGGCGTTGTTTTACCTTCATCGGGCGGCAGCACAACGCGTTTGTCTGCCACCTTCACTTCTTCTTCACGCTGATTCTGCAGCCACCACCATACTAAGAGTGCGGCTGCAATGCCAAGCTTCAATCCATAACGCCAGGGGGAAAAGCGTTTGGCCTTTGCTGATAAAGGATTCAGTTTCTTCAACATCAAATCTCTCCTTAGCTTATTATTCTGAGCTATTGTTTCTCTTTTTCATCAATCTCTAACTTGTCTCCGCCGCGCATCAGCATCACACCAACATAGGCCGATGGCACCTGACCGAGGAGGATCAACGACAAAAAAGCCATATATACCAACCTGATCGTCGGCAGCATATCAACGTATTTCTCCTGCATTTCAGCGAGAGAAGTTTGCATATCCAGTAAATTCTCAGCCAATTTCTCGATCTGCGGGTTGAGGTCCTCGACTTGTTGATTGACTGCATAAAGACCGTCCGCCAAAACAGAGAGATCGTCGCGCAGAGTCAGTAAGTTTATACTGGCGTTATTCAGATCACTTTCCATCCCGCGCAGATCTTCAGGGATATCTTCCAGGTTGCTGCTCAGATCATCTAAAGCCTGATCTAGAGGAACTTCAGGGTCATATTCTATCCCAAGGCCGATCTGCCAATCGTCACCAAAAAAATTGGGGATGGTGAATTGGAACGCCGACAGAAAAGTCAAGGTTTCATCCACCGCCGCGGCCGTCTCGATCAGGCTGGGCATCGAAGCCTGCACCCCCTCCAAGGCCTCGGGCACATCTTGGGTAATAACCCGAGAGGTTTCATCGATCAACGGGCGCGTATCCGTAAGGGTGAAAGTAACATCGACAATCGCATCCCGCACCGTGTCCAATGACTCTTCAACCGAGATGAGAACTTCACCAGATTCGCCCAGCAGATCATAGACAACGGCCAGGTTCTCTTCGGCCTGAGTCAGATTGCGATCCAGTAAATCCTGTGAATATTGGATAACCTCATCACCATAGAACATGCCAGCGATGCTCATCACAGCCCAAATCAGGCATACCAGCAGCCTGATAATCCCCATAGTTCTTGAAAGGTTAGTATGCATACAGATACTTTACTTTAAAGTGCCCCTTTTCGCAACCAATTCGAGCAATGCTTGACCCCAACCAAGCCTCACGGTAAAATCAACCCGCTTCGTAAGCATGCAAAACATGTGCGGGCGTCGCCAAGTGGTAAGGCATCAGCCTTCCAAGCTGACATTCGCCGGTTCGAATCCGGTCGCCCGCTCTGGTGTAAGTGTTTCAGTTTCAAGTATCACGTGCTAAATCGCTTCAAACCTGACACGTGATACGGAAGCACATGACACTTATCCGGGCCCATAGCTCAGTGGTCAGAGCGAGCGGCTCATAACCGCCAGGTCGTTGGTTCAAATCCAACTGGGCCCACTTTTTTGACCCCTACAAGTGCGCAACTCATCTTTTAGTTGCCACTTTTTTCTTTTATTGTACCCTTACAAATATCGGCGCGCCATCCGGGGGTGGAACATTCAGCGAAAATATTAATTTTATAGATTTAATGGTAGAAACTAAATTGAAGCTGGTCGAACCTAATGTGGGGGGTGATTTTGGATTGTGGTTTCGCGCCCCGGTTGGTCCTGGTGGTTGCAGTTTCAAAGCCCCAACGGAAGAAAATTCAAGATATTTCAAATTGACATGTGATGATGGGAGTGGCTTTGAAGATAAATTGATAAGCGAATCCAGTATCGTAGATGGTTATTATGAAATTATCTTGATTGTAATTGGCGATAAAGCTAAGGGATATGTGAATGATGAGGAGATAGGCGTTCTTTTGAATATTGAATTTATCAGCAGGTATACAGGTTTTTGGGTCGGGAGTGGGGATCTCAGAGCCGGAACGCAAGTTGCCGTCGATTATATAAAAGTTTGGAATCTGGAAGGTGTTGATATTGATTTGTAGGTGGGTGATGAAATCAGACGGATATGCTGAACTAATAATCAGAGCAGAAAATAGCCAGAATTGGAATTTTCCTTGTTGTATCGCTAGCGAACCAGACAGATTACATCTTTCTGCTGTAATGGATTAGCATAACACCAATTGTGCGAACACTTATCCCTAGACCCCGTCGCATAACCAATCATTTCCAGGGGGCTATGGTCAGAAAATAGCGTCGGATAATGTATTGACGCCTGTCTGTTTTGCCAATAGACTTATCGCAAACAATAATCCTTGGATGATACTCTATGGGATGTATGTCTACTGACTATCAAAAGCTGCTCCAACGACTGAAAACTTTTATCCACAGAGAATTCGAAACCCAACGCCTGCATCTTGAAAAGCAGTGGGCTTTACCGCTGGCTCAACGGGTTCAGCAGGGTTATGCCATCGAGGGGTTGCATGTTCGCAGGCATAAGGGTGAAGCACTGAAAATGGATTGTCGGGTCAACGACTCCCGTTTTCGGGAAGGCGACTTACTGGTCTTACACCGTGGAGATCCCCAAGGTCAGGATACGATTCAATGTTTCCTGGATTATGATGACGAGACCAGTATTGACGTTATTATTACCAGCGGTAAGCCGTTCTTGCTGCGGGATCATGCCAGTGGTTGGATCGCCGATGAGAGTATGCTCGACCTGAGCAGTATGTTTATGGATGCCCTCGACCAGGTCAGCGATTCCATCCGCGGGCGGGACTTTATCTTGCCGTTGATCAGCGGTGACCAGGCCCCCAATATCGACTACGCCCGCTATGAACGCGCCTGGGAAGCTGCTCAGGCCGAGAGCTTGAATGACGGGCAATGTGAGGCCCTGGCCAATGCCTATGCCTCTGATCTGGCCTATCTGATTCAGGGACCACCAGGTACAGGCAAAACCTATGTACTGGCTCATCTGGCCCGCTTGCTGGTGGAAGACGGTTACCGTGTGCTGGTCACTGCACTGACCCATCGAGCCATCAACAACGCCCTCAATATAATCTGGCAGATCGATGCTGCCCTGCCTGTCTGCAAAGTTGGACAGCGCGGAGCGGCGCGTGATCTGCTCACACCCAACTATCGCTATTTTGCCGAATCCGAATTCGCTTATGCAGAGCATGGCTACATCGTCGGGGCAACGCCTTTTGCCACACGCTCCCAACGCCTGGCAAATGTCGAGTTTGATGTGGTGATCTTTGATGAGGCCTCTCAGATCACCTTGCCGCTGGCCATTATGGGCATGCTGGCGGGGGAGCGGTATGTGTTTATCGGCGATGACCGCCAACTGCCGCCTGTGGTTTCATCAGGAGCTACTGAGATTGGGAGGACTTCGATTTTCGGTTATTTGAACGGGCGCGGCTACGAGACCATGTTGGAGATCACTTATCGAATGAACGATGAGCTAAACGCCTGGCCCAGCAGGACTTTCTACGAGAACCGCTTGAGGCCGACTCCCGAAGTGGGCGCACGCAGGCTGGAACTCAAAGGTGATTCTGGTAAATGGGGTTTTGCTTTGTCCCCAGGGTCCCCGGCAGTTTTTCTCGACCTGGGACATCGTAACGCTTCGGTTCGCAGCCGTCAAGAAGCTGAGGTGGTTGTCGAGCTCATCCAGAGCTTGCTGCGAGCCAAAATCCATCCCACGCAGATTGGCGTCGTGGCTCCCTTCCGGGCGCAGGGACGTACGATCCGCCAGCTGTTACGCAAAGTGATGCCCTCCGAGGAAGCGCTCAAGGAACTGGTCGTGGATACTGTCGAAAGAATGCAGGGCCAGGAACGCGAAGTGGTGATCGTTTCGATGACGACATCTAACCTGGCCTTTGCCGGTCGCCTGGCTAACTTTTACTTCCAGCCCGAGCGCTTGAATGTCTCGATTACTCGCCCGCGCACGAAATTGATCCTGGTGGGCAGCAGCCGGGTGTTGGGTGCCCAACCTGAAGACCCGGATGAGCAGGCCTGGGTGGATTTGCTAAAAGATCTGTTGGCCTCTTGCACCACCTTCGATATTTCCCAGGGCCAGAGATACTGAGATGGCAACAATATTCCCTACCAACCCTGTCGGAGTCTTGCCGCCGGAAGTTCTCAAAACATTCCGGGTACTGAAAGCCTTGCCGGATGATTATTTCGTCTGGCACCATCTGGCTCCCTGGACACCGGAAGCCCCGGATTTCCTGATCCGTAATTCGCTGGACCAGGCCCTACTGCTCAAAGTCAGTTCAGCCAGTTCAAAGGAGGCGCGTCCCGCGGCGCAGATGCTGCTCCTGGAGACAGATGATCCGCCCTTAGGAGAAGCTGAAGCCCAAGTTTTGGTGGATTTCGCCCAAAAGCTAAAGGAAACCTTTGGGAATGGCAGCCCACCCAACATCCAGACTGCGCTGATCTTTCCTAATATCGACCAGAGAAAACTCAAAAGGGCGCGTCCCTCCTCGGCAGATACGTCTATCCAATGGTTGGGGGGTAATTTCCTTAAAAACAAAACCGGTCGCCTTTGGAAGCAAGTCTTCACCAATCCACCATTATCCGAATCTCACTGGGAGGAACTTCGCCAGCTATTCACCCCCGAGGTCGTTGTACCCCCAGAGTTGACAGTCCGAAAAGCGCCCGCCCGCCACCTGGAAGCCGAATTGACCAAATTTCTACTCGACTATGATCAGGAAGCGGCTTTGAAGACGGATTTATCGCTGGAAAGTAATGGGGATTCCCTGGCCCAGAACTTCCGCCTGAACTTGGTCAATGGAGTGACGGGGAGTGGTAAATCATTGATCTTGCTCTATCGCCTGCGTCTCTTGAATGAGCTATATCCGGGAAAAGAGTTCCTGGTGCTGACTCATAACCGGGCCTTAATCCGCGATTTAGAGTCTCGTTATTACCGGCTGACCGGGGTTGAGCCAAGTAATATTGATTGGCATACTTTCAGCAATTGGTGCACAACTCATTGGCCAAAACCTGGGAAGATGCCTCAAGTCATTGGTGAGGACAAACGCCATAAAATCCTATCCCAGGTCAGAAATCAGATCTTGCCAGGGTCGCAAGTTACACATGGTATGTTGCGCAGTGAGATTGACTGGATCAAGGATAATGGATTCGACAAATCGGACGATTACCTGGCAGCTGACCGGCGCGGGCGTGGTTTTGGGCTGAACCAGAAACAGCGTGTACAGATGTTTACTGCCTTTCAAAAATATCAACAGCGGCTGCAGCCAAATATGGATTGGGCCGATGTGCCATTGAAGATGTGGGGATTCGTCCAGGAGAGAGAAGTGGTACCTCATCAATATGATGTTGTCCTGGTGGATGAGGCACAGTTCTTCGCCCCAGTATGGTTTGAGATCGTTCAAACAATGGTCAAGTCTCAGACTGGGCATCTCTTTCTAGCCGCCGATCCTACGCAGGGCTTCTTGCGGCGTGGGATTTCGTGGAAGTCGCTGGGATTAGAAGTGCGTGGACGTTCGTATCAGCTGAAGCAGAGTTACCGCACCACCAGGGCGATCCTGGATTTTGCGACGCGTCTTTACCAAATCCGGGTGCCGGAAGATGCTGAAGCAGCAGAAATCTTAGCCCCTGAGCTGCGTAGCATGTCTCCTGGCGCGCCCCCTCAGATTGTGCCCCTGACAAGCTCTCAAGACGAAATCAGCCGGGTGGCAAATGAAGCCGTAGCACTGGTCCGGCAGGGCGTGCAGCGGAGTGATCTGCTAGTTTTGCACAGCGATGCTTTGGGTGCGGAGCAGTTGATTGATGCAATTGACCGCCAACTGGGGAGGGGAGCCGCCCTGGATCCCAAAGATTCCCACCCGGGGAACTATGTGCGCGTCACCACTATCAACGCTGGAACGGGATTAGAAGCTCCCATCGTCTTTCTGACAGGAATGAACCAGATTTTCGAAGAAGAGGGCAGCCTGCGTTTGTCTGTGGAAGATCGTGCCGAACTGGTGTTGAATAATACCCGCAAAATCTATATGGCAGCCACCCGCGCCGGGCAGAAACTGGTCATTATGGTTGTGGGAAAAATTCCGGGATTATTTAGCCATCTGGCAGCCGAGGGGATTTGTGAGATTGCTGGCTAATAAACTCAGTGTCAACTTGGCCTGGAAAATAATCGCTGCCCGATAAAAGAGGAAAAATCCGTTTACAAACCAACACATGGTAAACTCACCACGTGAAGGAACTGGGTGAGGTATGGTGAGATTATCGACTGTTGTTTTGGAATGAACTCTATTGAACAGGACTTACGCAGATGAATGAGAAAT